>JAHHSB010000025.1 GCA_020025415.1 Oscillibacter sp.
TAAGAGTTTCGGCGCCGTCCATGCTCCGCCGCTGGGCGGCGTCAAGCGTTCCGCCAGGCGGGACCTTGGAATGGGTGGGCTTTGCCCGGCCATTCGGGTGCCATGCGGGGTCCCCACGCGTCCCCGGCGCGTGGGGTGGGGCGATCTGGATGGGTTCATCAATGCCTACCTGACTCAGCTGGCCACCGGGGAACTGAAAAAGTAAGAGTTTCGGCGCCGTCCATGCTCCGCCGCTGGGCGGCGTCAAGCGTTCCGCCGCGAAATCGTCGAAAGAGAAAAAGGGATTCTGATACATACCATGAACGAAAAAGAAATCCAAAGCAGCCAGAAAGAGAATAAAATGGGCGTCATGCCCATCAACAAACTGGTTTTGAATATGTCCCTGCCCATAATGATCTCCATGCTGGTGCAGGCAATGTACAACGTGGTGGACAGTATCTATGTCTCCCACATTTCCGAAAACGCCCTGACGGCCGTTTCCCTGGCCTTCCCCATGCAGAACCTGATGATCGCCGTGGCGGCGGGCACGGGCGTGGGTATCAACTCCCTGCTCTCCCGCTCCCTGGGCAGCGGGCGTTTTCAGCGGGCGGAGCAGTCCGCCGTCAACGGCGTGTTCCTCGCCCTGCTCAACTGGCTGGCCTTTATCCTCATCGGACTGGCCGCCGTTCCTGCATTTTTCAATTCCCAGACGGATGTGACTGAGATCTTGGAGGGCGGCATCGACTATCTGCGCATCTGCTGCATCCTGTCGCCGGGCCTGTTTTTCGGCATCACCTTTGAGCGCATCCTCCAATCTACCGGCCGCACCTTCTACACCATGATCACCCAGGGACTGGGCGCGATCATCAACATCCTGCTGGACCCCATCCTGATTTTCGGCTGGCTGGGTCTGCCCAAGATGGGCGTGTCCGGCGCGGCGGCTGCCACCGTCATCGGGCAGATCTGCGGCATGCTGCTGGCATTTTACTTCTGCCGCAGGAAAAACCCCGAGATCCCCCTGCACTTCCGGGGCTTCCGTCCCAACGGCGAGGTCATTCGGGGCATCTATGTGGTGGGCGTGCCCTCCATCATCATGCAGGCCATTTCCTCGGTGATGACTTACGGCGTCAACCGCATTCTCATCACCTTCTCCACCACGGCCACGGCGGTGTTCGGTGTGTACTTCAAGCTCCAGAGCTTTGTGTTCATGCCGGTGTTCGGCCTGAACAACGGCCTGGTGCCCATTATGGCCTATAACTACGGTGCCCGTAAGCGGGAGCGGATCATGAAGACCTTCAAGGTGGGATTTTGCTATGCGGTGACCATTCTGGGCATCGGCGTGCTGGTGTTCCAGCTGATCCCCGACGTTCTGCTGCACCTGTTTGAAGCGTCGCCCAGCATGATGGAGATGGGCGTGCCCGCCCTGCGGACTATCAGCTGGTGCTTCCTGCCGGCGGCCTTTTCCATCGTGGCCGGGGCGATGTTCCAGGCTATGGGCAACGGCGTGTTCAGCATGATCAACTCCATCGCCCGTCAGCTGCTGGTGCTGCTGCCGGTGGCCTACCTGCTCAGCCTCAGCGGTCGGCTGTCGCTGGTGTGGCTGGCCTTCCCCATTGCCGAACTGGTGGCGGTGGTGATCGCTGCGCTTTTCCTGCGCTGGATCTACAAACATCGGCTGAATTTTGAAGAAGCGCCTGCTGCATCCGAATAAAAACGGCAAAGCGCCCCGGGGATGCCCGGGGCGCTTTTTTGCGCCGGGAAAAGGGAACGGAGGAGCAAGCTCCGTTCCCTTTCCTCATGAATTCAGAAATTCGTTGGGGTTCACGGCCTCTCCATTCTGGGTGACGGAGAAGTGAAGGTGGGGGCCCAAGCTCTTTTCGGCGATGGCCGTGGCGCCTACGGCGCCCAGAACCTGCCCGGCAGTGACGTCATCCCCCACTTCCACAGTGGGCTCGGCCTGGAGATTGGCGTAGGTAGTCACACAGCCATCCCCGTGAGAGACTACCACCGTGGTACCCATCAGGGGGTCATCGGTCACGGCAGTCACCGTACCGGTGCAGGCGGCTACCACGGGCGTGCCGGCGGAGGCTTCGATGTCCACTCCGTCGTGAGTGCGCCAGTCCCCCATGGTCTGGTTGTAGACCAGCTCATCCACGGAAAAAGCGGTCACCACCTCTCCGGACACCGGGGAAACGGTGAGTGAGGGCTCGGTGATCACCACAGGGGTGTCATCCACCACCGGGACCTCCGGCGTCTCCGCTTCTCCCAACGTCTCCGCATTGGAATCGTCTGCGGGCAGCTCTGCCGAGCCGGCTACCTCCACCTGGGAATCCACGTCCAGCTCCGGCGGGGTATTCGCGGATACCTGCCGGTCCGGCTCCTGATCCACGGCGGCCTGCTGGGTATTGTTGCGGTACAGGACGAAGTAGCCTGCCACGCCCACAGCCACCAGCAGCAGCGCCAGCATCGCGTAAAAGCCGATGCCTCCCAGCGAACCGTTCCATTTTTTCTGATTCATTTACCAGCCTCCCTTCGGCGTTTGTCTGCAGTATGGCCGGCGGGGAGGGATTTTATACCTGTCTCCAAGGGAAATGCAGGAAAAAAGGGCCGGCCTTGGGGCCGGCCCTTTTGATCGGGGCGTTTATTTGATGATCAGGGTCTTGCCGCTCATTTCCTGGGGCCGCTCATAGCCCAGCACATCCAGGATGGTGGGGGCGATGTCCGCCAGGCGGCCGTCAGTGCGCAGCTCCGAGCCCGCGCCCACCAGAACGAAGGGCACGGGGTTGGTGGTGTGGGCGGTCATGGGGCTGCCGTCAGGCTCTTTCATCTGCTCGGCGTTGCCGTGGTCGGCGGTGATCATGGCGATGCCGCCCATTTTCAGCGTGGCATCTACCACCTTGCCCACGCACTCATCCACCGTTTCCACGGCCTTTACCGCCGCTTCAAAGTTGCCGGTGTGGCCCACCATGTCGCAGTTGGCGAAGTTGAGGATGATTACGTCGTAGGCGCCGGATTCGATCCGCTCCACGCACTTGGCGGCAACCTCCGCCGCGCTCATCTCCGGCTGCAGGTCATAGGTGGCCACCTTGGGAGAGGGGATCAGCACCCGGTCCTCCCCGGGAAAGACCGCCTCGTTCCCGCCGTTGAAAAAGAAGGTGACGTGGGCGTATTTCTCCGTCTCGGCGATACGCAGCTGGGTCAGGCCCAGCTGGCTGAGATACTCGCCCAGGCCGTTGCTCACCACCGTCCGGGGGAAGGCCACCTCCACGTTGGGCATGGAGGCGTCATACTCTGTGTTGCACACGAAGGTCAGGGGAAAATACTGGTGGGTAAAGCCCTTGAAATCCGGATCCACAAAGGCGCGGGTCAGCTCCCGGGCCCGGTCGGGCCGGAAGTTGAAGAAGATGACGCTGTCGTTGTCAGACACGCAGCCATCTTGGCAGCAGACCACCGGCTCCATAAATTCATCGGTGATACCCTGGGCATAGGAGTCTTTCACCGCTGCCACAGGCACGGGGTTGTAAGCTGCGCCCTCGCCGTAGACCATGGCGTCATAGGCCTGCTCCAGCCGGTCCCAGCGCTTGTCCCGGTCCATGGCGTAGTAACGTCCGGAGATGGTGGCGATCTTGCCTACGCCCAGCTCCCGGCATTTTTCCACCGTCTGGGCCACAAAGCCCTCGCCGGAGGTGGGGGACACGTCCCTCCCGTCCAGGAAAGCGTGGATATACACGTCGGTCAGGCCCTGGGCCTTGGCCATTTCCAGCAGGGCGAACAGATGGCGCAGGTGGGAGTGGACGCCGCCGTCGGACAGAAGGCCCATTAGGTGCAGGGAGGTGTGATTCTCCTTGCAGGCCTCCATGGCATGGAGATAGGCGGGATTCTGGAAGAAGGAGCCGTCGTCAATGGAGCGGGTGATGCGGGGCAGATCCTGAAACACGACCCGGCCGGCGCCGATATTGGTGTGCCCCACTTCGCTGTTTCCCATCTGCCCCTCCGGCAGGCCCACATCCAGGCCGGAGGCCTTCAGGGTGGTGTAGGCGTTGGAGGCAAAGATCTGATCCAGACGGGGGGTTTGCGCGGCGCGGATGGCATTGCCGCGGACCTGGTCGCTCAGACCAAAGCCATCCATAATGATCAGGGTGGTAGGCGTTTTATTCATGTTCTCGATTCCTCATTTCCTCATTGAAACCCGGAATGCCCGGCGGGTATTCAGCCCTGATTGGCGGCGCGGACGATCTCCACGAACTGCTCGGGCTTCAAAGAAGCGCCGCCAATCAATCCGCCGTCCACATCCGGCTGGGCCAGCAGCTCCGCCGCGTTGGAGGGGTTCATGGATCCGCCGTACTGGATGGTGACGCTGCGGGCCACCCGGGCGCCGTACAGGCTGCGGATAGTGGCCCGGATGAAGGAGCATACCTCTCCTGCCTGCTCGGCGGTGGCGGTCTTGCCGGTGCCGATTGCCCAAATGGGCTCATAGGCGATGACGCAGCGGCGCAGCTTGTCGGCGGCCACCCCGCTCAGGGCACTTTTCACCTGCAGGGCGATCCAGTCGTGGGTCAGGCCGGCCTCCCGCTGCTCCAGGGACTCACCCACGCAGATGATGGGATTGATGCTGGCGGCCAGGGCGGCATGGACCTTTTTGTTCACGGCCCGGTCGGTCTCGCCGAAATACTGCCGCCGCTCGCTGTGGCCCACGATGACATACTTCACACCCAGGTCCTTAAGCATGGCCGCGGAGATCTCGCCGGTATAGGCGCCCTTTTCCTCGTAATACAGGTTCTCCGCGCCGATGGAGATCCGCAGGTCCTTGAAGGCTCGGACCGCCGTAGACAGGTTGCAGGAGGGGATGCACAAAACCGTCTCGCACCATTTGGCGCGGGTCATGAGCTTTTTCATCTCCTCGGCATATTTTTTGGTGTCGGAAGCGGTCATATTCATTTTCCAGTTTCCGGCAATAATCGTCTTTCGGTATCTGCGATTCATGCTGTAAAAACTCCCTTTTCAATAGTATCTCCCATGGGGAAAACGCCCCTCTCTCGCGGGGCAGATGTAGGGGCTCCCGGCGGAAACGATGCTCCGCCGAGAACCGAAGAATGCCCCCGGTCCCGTCCGGGCCGGAAAAGGCTTGGTTATCGATCCTGCAGGCAGGCCACGCCGGGCAGCTCCTTCCCCTCCAGGAATTCCAGAGAGGCGCCGCCGCCGGTGGAGATGTGGGTCATCTGGTCGGCAAAGCCCAGCTGCTCCACCGCCGCGGCGCTGTCGCCGCCGCCCACGATGGTCACCGCGCCGGACTCGGCCATTGCCTTGGCCATAGCCTCCGTGCCCTTGGCAAAGGCGGGAAACTCAAATACGCCCATGGGCCCGTTCCACACCACGGTGCCAGCGCCCACCACAGCGTCACAGAAGGTCTGGGTGGTCTTGGGGCCGATGTCCATGCCCATCAGATCATCGCCGATGTTCATGGATTCTACTACCACGGGCGCAGCGTCGGCGGAAAACTCCGCCGCGGCCACCGTGTCGGTGGGCAGCAGCAGCTGCACGCCCTTTTCCTTGGCCTTGGCCAGCATTTCCCTGGCAAAGTCCAGCCGGTCGTTCTCGCACAGGCTCTTGCCGATGTTGCCGCCCTGGGCCGCCAGGAAGGTATAGGCCATGCCGCCGCCGATGATGATGGTGTCGGCCCGGTCCAGCAGGTTGCTGATCACGCCGATCTTGTCGCCCACCTTGGCGCCGCCCAGCACGGACACAAAGGGCCGCCGGGGATCGTCCAGGGCCTTGCCCATGACCTCCAGCTCCTTGGCCACCAGGAAGCCGGACACTGCCGGCAGATAAGCCGCCACCCCCACGGTAGAGGCGTGGGCCCGGTGGACGGAGCCAAAGGCGTCGGACACGAACAGCTCGCCCAAAGCGGCCAGCTGCCGGCTCAGCTCGGGGTCGTTTTTTGTCTCGCCCTTTTCAAAGCGGGTGTTTTCCAGCAGCAGGATCTGGCCGGGCTGCAGAGCCTTGGCCTTGGCCTGAGCATCCTCCCCCACCACGTCGTTGGCAAAGAGCACTTCCTGGCCCAGCAGCTCGCTCAGGCGCACGGCAACCGGCGCCAGGGACAGCTGCTTAAGGGACTTCTCCCAATCCTCCCGCTTGGCCTCTTTGCCCTTTTCTGCCTGCTTTTTGGCGTAGGCTTCAAAGGTGGCGGAGGGCTTGCCCAGGTGGGAGCAGGCGATCACCGCCGCGCCGTTTTCCAGCAGATAGCGGATGGTGGGCAGGGCCGCCACGATCCGCTTGTCGCTTGTGATGGCGCCGGTGGCCTTATCCTGGGGCACGTTGAAATCACAGCGGAGCAAAACCTTTTTCCCGTGGACGTCTACGTCCAGGACCGTTTTTTTGTTGTAATTCATATGAATGCCTCCTATGCAAAAGATTCGGGGTTTAAAACCACAACACTCAGTATTCCCCGGCCATGGAGCCTACAGACATCAAATGGGGAAATCCTGATTGACGAAGTGCTTCATAGACACACACGGCCACCGTGTTGGAGAGATTCAAGCTCCGGGCCTCCGACACCATGGGCAGCCGGATGCACCGGTCCCGATGGGCTTCCCGGAAATCCTGGGGCAGACCGGCGGTCTCCTTTCCGAAAAACAGCCAGCAGTCGGGCGAGAAGCGGGCCTGATCATAGCAGCGGGGGGCCTTGGTGGTGGTCAGCCACAGGTCTTGCTCCGCCTCCGGGTGGCGGCGGAACAAATCGGCCAGATTTTCGTAATCAAACACCTCCACCAGGTGCCAGTAGTCCAGCCCGGCCCGGCGGACCGCCTTTTCCGAGATGTCGAAGCCCAGAGGACGCACCAGATGAAGCCGGCTGCCTGTGGCGGCGCAGGTGCGGGCAATGTTGCCGCAGTTCTGCGGGATCTCCGGCTCCACCAGAACGATATTGAGCATCTGTTCCCCTCCTTTTTAAGAGCGATCCTCATTGTAATCCCTTGGCGGCGCAAATTCAACCGTATTGTGTAAAGAAACGGGGATTTTCATAAGAAATTCCAACGATTGGACTTAAAATTTTGCACAACGATGAAAAAAACAGAGCTTTTTTGGAGACCGCGTCCAGCCAAGGGGCGCTTGTACACGAAACTTGGGCGCTCTGCCCGGATTTCCGGCGAAAATCGAAAAAAATTTAAACACAAATTTTAACTCCACACTGGATTTTTGCGACAGCTTTGATATAATAACATTGCGCATAGAATCACCATCATGTACAATGATAGATCCGGAAGGAGGGGATACCAGTGAATCAGATGACGCGAGCCGTGTTCTTCCTGACGGAAGAGGATGAAGAAGTCAAACCGCTGATGCTGGAGACCGTTCTGTTTTGCCCGCTCCTGACCTGGGTGAGTGAAAAATTGAAGGCTGACGGCGTTGAGCGTTTTTTTGTTTTCTGCGAACCGGCCTATATTGCCGAGGCCCGGGCCTGCTTCCCCGCCGATGCGGCGGTGGAGGTCTCCGCCGATCTGGCGGCGCTGGCGGCGTTTTTGAAAGAGGAGGGCCAGGTGGCCGTGTTCCCTGACGCCGTGGTCCCGCTGAAGCTGTCCGGCGGCTGCAATTATACCTATACCGCTGCGGCCTCCGCCCTGACGGAGTGCTTTGTGGGCGGCAATTCCGATGCCATCCCCGGCGCCCAGGAGCTGCCGGGCTATACCACGATCTATGACCTGCCCCGCCTGCAGGATCGGGAGATGGAGTGCCGGTCCGCCATCGTCCGGCAGCACCGGGAAAACGGCGTCCGCATTCTGGATGCTTCGGCGGTTTATATCGACCCCCGGGTGGAGATCGGCCGGGGGACTGTCGTCCTGCCCGGGACCATCCTGCGGGGACGGACCCGGATCGGGGAGAACTGCACCCTGGGGCCCAACGCCATGGTGCGGGACTGCACCGTGGGCAATGAGACGGAGATCAACGCATCCCAGATCAATGAAAGCACCGTCGGCAGCCGGACCCATGTGGGCCCCTTTGCCTACGTCCGCCCGGGCTGCACCATCGGCGACGACATCAAGGTGGGCGACTTTGTGGAGGTGAAGAACTCCACCATCGGCGACGGCACCAAGATCTCCCACCTGACCTATGTGGGCGACAGCGACGTGGGCCGGCATGTGAACTTCGGCTGCGGCACCGTTACCACCAACTACGATGGATTCCATAAATTCCGCACCACCGTGGGTGACCACGTATTCATCGGCTGCAACACCAATCTGGTGGCGCCCGTGCGGGTGGAGGACGGGGCCTATATCGCCGCCGGCGCCACCATCACCGAGGATGTTCCCAAGGACGCCCTGGCCATTGCCCGAGCCCGGCAGACGGTGAAGGAGGGCTGGGCCGCCCGCAGAAGAGAGAAAGAAGGCCGCTGAAAACAAGCAAATCCATCCAGACAACCCTTGGACACGCTCTGGAACAAAAGATAGAAGAAAGAAGGCACATGGATATGATTTCTCATGGCAAGGACATCAAGATTTTTACCGGAAATTCCAATCCAAAGCTGGCAGAGGAGATCTGCTCCCTGATGGGCATCAAGCTGGGCGAGGCGGAGATCGGCCGCTTCTCCGACGGCGAGGTGTTTGTCTCCCTGTATGAGAGCGTCCGCGGTTCGGATGTCTTTGTGGTGGAGTCTACCTGCTCCCCCGTCAACGACAGCCTGATGGAGCTGCTCATTATGATCGACGCCCTGAAGCGGGCCTCCGCCGGGCGCATTACCGCCGTGATGCCCTACTACGGCTATGCCCGCCAGGACCGCAAGGCCAAGGCCCGCGATCCCATCACCGCCAAGCTGGTGGCCAACATGCTCACCGCCGCCGGCGCCGACCGGGTGCTGACCATGGACCTGCACGCCTCCCAGATCCAGGGCTTTTTCGACATTCCCGTGGATAACCTGCTGGGCAATCCCATCTTTGTGGATTACTACGCCAAGAAGTTCGGATCCGAGTGTGAGAACATGATGGTGGTCTCCCCTGACGTGGGCTCCGTGGCCCGGGCCCGTGCCTTCGCCCAGAAGCTGCACATGAACCTGGCCATCGTGGACAAGCGCCGCCAGAAGGCCAACCAGTGCGAGGTCATGAACGTCATCGGCGACGTGGAGGGCAAGGACTGCATCATCTATGACGATATGGTGGATACCGGCGGATCCCTGTGCAACGCCGCCCAGGCCCTGATCGACGTGGGCCACGCCAAGAGCGTCCACGCCTGCGCCAGCCACGGCGTGCTCTCCGGCCCGGCCATCGAGCGGGTGAACAACAGCGTCATCACCGAGCTGGCCCTGCTGGACACCATTCCCGCCATTGACCCGGCCAAGAGCGGCAAGATCAAGTATCTCACCGTGGCCCCCATGTTTGCCGAGGCCATTGAGCGCATCTATCAGGAGATCTCCATCTCCAAGCTGTTCCGCTGAGGCGGCGCGGAACCCCTCCCGCTTGAGGAGGGCTTATAGAGACTGCAAGGCGGGGAAGGCGCGCTTTCCCCGCCTTATAGCCTTGCCGTCAGGAAAGAAAAGGGAGGAGCTTTCATATGCTGTTTGGGAAAAAGCCTGCTGGCGTGGAGTGGCTGGTGGTGGGCCTGGGCAACCCCGGGGAGAAATACCGCAACACCCGCCACAACATGGGCTTTCTGGCTGCCGATCTGCTGGCTGAGCAGGCGGGGGTGCGGGTGGATCGGATCAAGTACAAATCCGTCACGGCCCAGCTGGAGCTGGGCGGGGCCCGCTGCCTGCTGATGAAGCCCCAGACCTTTATGAATCTCTCCGGCGAGGCGGTGGGCGAGGCCGCCCGCTTCTACAAGATCCCGCCGGAGCGGGTGCTGGTGTTTTACGACGATGTGTCGCTGCCCGCGGGCAAGATCCGAGTGCGGCCATCCGGATCCGCCGGCGGCCACAACGGGATCAAAAGCATCATTTCTCACCTGGGCAGCCAGGACTTTCCACGGGTGAAGATCGGGGTGGGCCGCCCTGCCGGCGGCGGGGATGAGATGATCGACTGGGTCATCGGCGTGCCGCCCCTGGATGAGCGCAAGGTGCTGCTGGAGGCCGCCAAGCGGGCAGTGGAGGCGGCGGAGTGCGTCATTGCCCAGGGCTGCGACAAGGCCCAAAACCGCTTTAACTGAAAAAGACTCCGGGCTGCCGCCCTTTCCGGCAGCCCCTGCCCGGCGGGGGCCTGCGTGCTGCCGCGCCTGTGGATGTAAAATTTTAACAGAAAGTGCGATCGGATGGAACAGCTGCTGAAAAAACTCAATACCCTGCCGGAGCTGAAGGAGCTGGTGCGCCGGGTGGAGTCGGGCCAGTGTCCGGCGGAGATCACCGGCGTGCAGACCGGCCAGCGGGGCGCGGTGGGCGCGGCGGTGGCCCGGGCGGCCGGGCGGCCGGCGGTGTTCGTCTGCGCCGATGAGCGGGAGGCCCAGACCCTGCGGACTGACCTCCGCAGTTTGACCGGCACGGAGCCGGTGATGCTGCTGGGAAGGGAGTGGCAGTTCCGCACGGCGGTGACCTCCCGGGACTGGGAGCGCAGCCGCCTGGCGGCCCTCTATGCCCTGGCCACGGAGGAGGTCTCCACGGTGGTGGTTACGGTGGATGCCCTCATGGCCCGGACGCTGCCCCGACAGCTGCTCCGGGACCACAGCCTGACCATCGCCCCCGGGGATCGGCTGGATCCGGCGGATCTGGCCGAGCGGCTGACCGCCGCGGGCTATACCCGCTGCGAGCAGGTGGAGGGCGTGGGCCAGTTCGCGCTGCGGGGCGGCATCGTGGACGTGTTCTCCCCCCTGATGGAGCAGCCCGTGCGCTGTGAGTTTTTCGACGATGAAGTGGACTCCATGGGCGCCTTTAACCCGGGGACCCAGCGGCGGGTGAAAAATCTGAGTCGGGCCCGGATCCTGCCGGCGGCGGAGGTGCTGCCCGGCCTGGCCGAAGGGGGCCTTACCGGTCTGGCGGAGCGGCTGGAGGCCCTGGCGGCCCGGATGGAGAAGAAGGAGAAATTTTCCGCCACCGCCCGCACATTGACCGAGGACGCGCAGCAGTTTCGGGGCGGCGTGGTGCCCGGGGGCGTGGACCGGTATCTGGCGGCGGTGTACCCGGAGGTCAGCACCGGCCTTTCCTACCTGCCTGCCGACGCCCTGGTGGTTCTGTGCGAAAGCGGCCGGGTGGACGAGCGGGTGAAGCACCTGCTGCTGGAGATCCGGCAGCAGGTGGAGGCACTGATGGAGGCAGGCCTGCTGGCGGGGGAATACGCCCGGCTGACCCTCTCGGATGGGGAGCTGTACGCCGCTTTTGAGGCCTTCCCCGTGATCATGGCCGACTCCCTGCCCACCTCCCGCTGCCCCCTGCGGCCCAAGGGCCTGCTGGCCCTGAATGTCAAGCAGCTTTCCGCCTATGGCGGCAGTCTGGATGTGGCCGCCGGGGATATGGAGCAGTACCGCTCCGGCGGCTGGGGCGTGCTGGCGCTGTGCGGCAGCAAGACCCGGGCGGAGAACCTGCTGCGGCTGCTGACGGATCGGGACCTGCCCGCCACGCTGGACTTAGAGGGCGCGGCCATGCCCGCCCCCGGAGAGCTGCGGATCACCCTGGGCAGCCTCTCTGCCGGCTGGGAGCTTCCCCAGCTGAAGCTGGCGGTGCTGACCGAGGGGCAGCTGGCGGGCCCCGGAGGGAAAAAGCGCCGCACGGCGGCAAAGGAGACCAACCGCCAGAAGCTCCAGTCCTATTCCGACCTGACCCCGGGGGACCTGGTGGTCCACGTCCACCACGGCATCGGCCGCTTCACCGGCATTCAGAAGATGCCCGTGGACGGGGTGGAGAAGGACTATATCAAGATTGACTACGCCGGGGGCGACTGCCTGTATGTGCCGGTGACCCAGCTGGATCTGGTGAGCAAGTACATCGGCGGCGGGGAGGAACAGCAGGCCCATACCCGGCTCAACAAGCTGGGGGGTACCGAGTGGGCCCGGCAGAAGTCCCGGGCCAAGGCGGCGGTGAAGAATCTGGCCAAGGGGCTCATCGCCCTTTACGCCCAGCGCTCCCGCCAGCCGGGCTTTGCCTTTTCCCCGGATTCGGCCTGGCAGCAGGAGTTTGAGGGCGCCTTCCCCTATGAGGAGACCAGCGATCAGCTGCGGGCCATCGGGGAGATCAAGGCCGACATGGAGCGGCCCCGTCCCATGGACCGGCTGCTGTGCGGCGACGTGGGCTACGGCAAGACGGAGGTGGCCCTGCGGGCGGTGATGAAATGCATCCTAGACGGCAAGCAGGCCGCCATTTTAGTGCCTACCACCGTTCTGGCCCAGCAGCACTATGCCACCGCCGTCAGCCGCTTCCGGGATTTCCCCGTGAGCATCAAGGTCCTCTCCCGCTTCACCTCCACCAAAGATGCCAAGGCCATCGTCAGCGGCCTGGCCGACGGCTCGGTGGATCTGGTGATCGGCACCCACAAGCTGCTGCAAAAGACCATCCGCTTCCACGATCTGGGGCTGCTGGTCATCGACGAGGAGCAGCGCTTCGGCGTCACCCACAAGGAGCGGCTGCGGGAGATGGCCCGGCAGGTGGACACCCTGACTCTCTCCGCCACCCCCATTCCCCGGACGCTGAATATGGCCCTCTCGGGCCTGCGGGATATGTCCACCATCGAAGAGCCGCCCCAGGACCGCCACCCGGTCCAAACCTATGTGCTGGAGCACGACTGGGCGCTGCTGGAGGACGCCATGCGCCGGGAGCTGAGCCGGGGCGGGCAGATCTACTATCTCCACAAC
>JAHHSB010000026.1 GCA_020025415.1 Oscillibacter sp.
GGGCACGGGCGATGGCCACACGCTGCTTCTGGCCGCCGGAGAGCTGGGAGGGATAGGCGTCCGCCTTTTCGCCCAGGCCCACCAGTTCCAGCAGCTCCTTGGCCCGAGCCTGGGCCTTGGCCTTGGGGACACCGCTGATCTCCATGGGGAAACAGACGTTTTTCAGGCAGGTGCGCTGCATCAGCAGATTGAAGCTCTGGAAGATCATGGTGATCTTCCGCCGGGCCAGACGCAGCTCCTTCTCACTGATCAGGGCCAGCTTTTCGCCGTCTCCGGCAGGCTCCATCCAGGCCAGTTTCTGGCCGTCCACGATAATGGTGCCGCTGGTGGGCTGCTCCAGCAGATTCATGCAGCGCACCAGGGTGGATTTGCCAGCGCCGGAGAGGCCGATGATGCCGAAGATCTCACCGGCGTGGATATCCAGATTGATATGCTCCAGCGCCACGACCTCAGAAGCCCCGCTTCCGAAAATTTTGGATAGATTCTGAATTTGAATGATCGACTCGCTCACAAGATTCAGACTCCTTTCGTGCAGTCGATGTTATAGAAGGGCAGAAAAAAACGCCCCCAATGCAGATTCTCTGCATCAAGGACGAACGTGTTAACGCCGTGGTACCACCTTGCTTCACCGACTTCTCACGAAGACGGCCTTACGAAGTACAAACATACTTCTGCGATATGACGGTCGCTCCCGTCGCAGCCTGTACGCTTTTGGCGCAGTCGGTGCGCAACTCCAAGACCATATTCGGCAAGGCCCTCCGTACCCCTTTTCACCAACCGGGGCTCTCTTTGACGTACTTCCAAGCGTACTCTTCTCTTCATTGTCTTTGCAGTGTTCGATTATATTTCGCATTCTAAGGGAACAAAGGGGATTTGTCAACGGTCAATTTCAACAAAGTCCGGCGAAATCACAGAATCCGATTTGGAAGCTCCGTTTTTTGACGGAAAAAACGGGAAGGCGGCAGTATCGGATTGCGTCACCCGGGCTAAACTGTTATGATAAAAGCAGAAATAAAAGGACCAGATGGGAAGGAGCGGGCTTATGGGGGACAAGACCTGCAGTGAAAAGCTGCGTTTTATCAAGAATCTGCTTTGCGGGATCCTCATCGGCATGGGTGCCATCCTGCCCGGTGTGTCCGGCGGTGTGCTGGCAGTGGTCTTTGACGTCTATCAGCCGATGATGGAGCTGCTCACCCACCCCCGCCGGGCTCTGCCCCGCAGCTGGGGCTGGCTGGTACCGCTGGGAATCGGCTGGTGCGTGGGCTTTGTGCTTTTTGCCAAAGGCATCGCCGTGCTGCTGGATGTGTCGGCGTCGGTGACCATCTGGCTGTTTATCGGCCTGATCGTGGGCACGGTGCCCGCCTTGTTCCGGGAGGCGGGCAGGCAGGGCCGGGGTGCAGGCGCGTGGGTCAGCGTTGTCCTGTGTTTTTTTCTGATGCTTTGGGGCCTATACCGGGTGAGTCATATCACGGGCCTCCATGTGGAGCCCAATTTCTGGTGGTGCAGCTTCTGCGGTGTGCTGTGGGGCATGAGTGTAGTGATTCCGGGGCTGACTTCCTCGCCGGTGCTCATCGCCCTGGATCTTTATCAGCCCCTGTTGGACGGGCTGTCTCGGATGGAGTGGCAGATGCTGCTCTCCACGGTGCCGGCCATGCTGCTGACCATCGCTCTGCTGGCCCGGCTGGTGAGCTGGGTTTTCCGTCGGTTCTATGCCCTGGCCTACCACGGCATCCTGGGCGTGGTGCTGGCCTCCACCCTGGCGATCATACCCGAGGGCGGCAGCGGCGGAGGGACCGCCGCCTCCATTGCCTGCGCCCTGGGCGGGTTTGCCCTGGCCTATTTCTTCTCCCGGCTGGAGAGGAAGATGGGGAAGAATGGATAAAAAAGACGGCACCGGAAGGTGTCGTCTTTTTTGTGCCTATTACAGCTTGACCAGTCCGGTCTCCACCATCTTCTGCAGGGACATGAGGATGCCCAGCTTGGCGTGATACCAGGTCAGGCCACCCTGGAAATACACCGCGTAGGGGGGACGGATGGGGCCGTCGGCGGAGAGTTCGATAGAGCTGCCCTGAACAAAGGCACCGGCGGCCATGATCACGTCGGAGTCATAGCCGGGCATGGCCCAGGGCTCGGGCGTGACATAGCTGTCCACGGGAGCGGCGGCCTGGATGCCCTTGCAGAAGGCCACCATGCCCTCCCGGCTGCCCAGCTCCACCGCCTGGATGATATCGTGACGCTCCTCCGCCGCGGCGGGAACCACGGGGAAGCCCAGCTTTTCATATACATGGGCGGCAAAGATCGCACCCTTGAGCGCGCCGGATACGACTGTGGGAGCCAGGAACAAACCCTGATACAGTGCGGGCATGAGCCCTAAGTTGGCGCCCACCTCCTGGCCCAGGCCGGGGGCGGAGAGACGGTAGGCGCAGCGCTCCACGCATTCCTTTGTGCCGCAGATGTAGCCGCCGATGGGGGCCAGACCGCCGCCGGGATTCTTGATCAGGCTGCCCACCACCATGTCGGCGCCGAAGTCGGAGGGCTCCAGACGCTCCACGAATTCACCGTAGCAGTTGTCTACCATGCATAGAACATCCGGCTTGACGGACTTGCAGAAGGCGATCAGCTCACCGATCTGGGCGGAGCTGAAGGAGGGGCGGGTGGCATAGCCCTTGGAGCGCTGGATGGTGATGAGCTTGGTGCGCTGGTTGATGGCGGCGCGGATGGCGTCATAGTCAAAGCTGCCGTCCGCTTTCAGGTCTGCCTGGGCATAGGTGACGCCGTACTCTTTCAAAGAGCACTTGCTCTCCCGGATGCCGATGACCTCCTCCAGCGTGTCGTAGGGGGCGCCCACGGGGGAGAGCAGCTCATCCCCCGGCAGCAGGTTAGCCGAGAGGGCCACCGTCAGCGCGTGGGTGCCGCAGGTGATCTGGGGACGAACCAGGGCTGCCTCCGTGTGGAACACGTCGGCATAGACCCGCTCCAAATTGTCCCGGCCGTCGTCGTTGTAGCCGTAGCCGGTGGTGGCGGCAAAGTGGGTGGCATTCACCCGGTTTTTCTGCATGGCATGCAGGACCTTGCCCTGGTTGTACTCCGCCGTCTGGTCGATGCAGGCAAAGCGCTCCTGCAGCCCGGCGAGGATCTCCTCGCCAAATTGATACACAGCCGGGGAGACGCCCAGCTGCTGGTACATGGCTTCCATATCCAAAGGATGTGCCTCCTTAATATATAAACATAACCAAATTATGATAGCACAGGGGAAGAAAAAGCGCAAGATTTTGGGAAAAATCCCTCCATTTGATGGCTTTACCGGTGGAAACAGCGTGGCTGTCAAGGGCGAAGCGGGCTGATACAATCGATCCAAACAGGAAATATTCGGGGTGAGTATATGAAGAAGAGATGTTCCGAAGGGCTGGAGATCTTTGTAGAGTCCGTCAATTATATCTTCATCAGTTATGTTTTATCCAACCTAGCTATGCTGCTGCGGAAAAATTGGCGCTATGTTCTGTTCATGACATCGGAAGCATGGGCTATGGGAACTTTTGAAAGAAGATCTGCCGGCGCAGCGGAAGCAAGCGGGTCTCCGGCCTGCTTTTGATCGGCTGCTTTGCCGTGCACATTGCCCTGATTTACTTCGTGGGCTGTGTGGTGGGAATGGCGGTTCTCTTTTGCACACTAAGCAGTCCAACCGGGCGATCCGCTCTTTTGTGCCCGGCTGAGGCAGGGAGTGCATCATAGAAGGAAGAAAGGACAGGAAAAAGCCGCCCGAGATGACCTGCGGCAGGGCAGTGATCTGCCAAATTTTCAAAAGAAATTCTGCAATAAGAAATTACTTTACATATGCGACATATGCGCGAAAACCATGATTCTTCTTATATCCTCCGGCAGCGGGGCGATGAATTCCAGCGCCTCGCCGGTTACCGGGTGGGTCAGGCACAGCCTATAGGAGTGGAGAGCCGGGCGACCGATGAGGGCCGGGTCCTCCTGCCCGTAGAGCCAGTCTCCCACCAGGGGATGGCCCAGAGCAGCCATGTGTACCCGAAGCTGATGAGTGCGGCCGGTTTCGGGAATGAGCTGCAGCAGGGAAAAGCCGCCCTGGCTTTCCAGCACCTGATAGTGGGTGACGGCGGGAGCGCCGGCTGGCCGGACCATCCGGGCCACAACGGAGTTGGGGTCCCGGCCGATGGGCAGCTCGATGCGTCCCGCCTCCGGCTCCGGGCGGCCCAGGCAGATGGCCCGGTACTCCCGGTGGTAATCGTTGGTGTGCAGGGCCTTGCGCAGCAGATTGTGGATATAGCCGCTTTTGGCGATGGCCATTACGCCGGTGGTTCCCTTGTCCAGGCGGCTCACCGGGTGAAACAGGAAATCCGGCCCCCGGGTGTAGGCCAGGGCCCCCGCCACTGTGGGGGTGTCCGGCAGGAAGTTGGAGGCGTGGGTGGTCATGCCCGCGGGCTTGTCCACAATCAGCAGATGCCCATCCTCCCAGAGTACCGGCAGCGGCCAGTTGCCGGGGCGGATAGGGGTACGTACCGGCCGCAGATCCCCGGTCTCCACGCTCAGCAGGTCCCCCTCCTGGACCACGGCGTTGGTAAAGGCCCGTTTCCCGTTGAGCAGGATGCCCGTCTCCGTCCGGCTGAGCCGGGAGATGGCGTGAGAGGAAAAGTGCAGCTCTCCTTTTAAAAGACTGCGGATGATGCGGCCGGATTCCCGTGCCGTGATGCGGATGTCCCGCCGTTCCATACGCCTACCTCCCTGAGTAGTTTTTTCTCAGCATACTCCAAAGACTGCGGATAGTCAAACCGGCGGGGCTGTGTTATACTGAATCCAAACGCGCCGCTATCGAGTGGGCGGCAGATCAGAAAATCGAGGAGACTATATGCTGTTGACTGCGGAACATGTGACGCTGCAGCTGGGCAACCGCACCCTGCTGGAGGACGTGTCATTTTATTTGAATGAAGGGGACAAGGTGGGCCTGATCGGCATCAACGGCACGGGCAAATCCACCCTGCTGCGCTTGCTGGCCGGCCGACTGGAACCGGACGAGGGAACGGTCCGCCGGGACCCGAACGTCCAAGTGAGCTACCTGCCCCAAAACCCGGAGATCCGGGAAGAGCTGAGGGTGCTGGATCAAGTGCTGGCCTGGATCCCCGCCGAGTTCCGGGAGACTGAGCGCTATGAGGCCAAGACCATTCTTACCCGGCTGGGACTGAGCGATACCGAGCAGCCTGTGGGCACCCTCTCCGGCGGGCAGCGGAAGCGGGCAGCCCTGGCGGCAGCTCTGGTGCATCCGGGGGATGTGCTGATCCTGGACGAGCCCACCAACCACCTAGACAGTGAGATGGTGGCCTGGCTGGAGGAATGGCTGCGGAAATTCACCGGCGCGGTCATCATGGTGACCCATGACCGATATTTCCTGGAGCGGGTGGTGAACCATATCACCGAGCTTTCCCGGGGAAAGCTGTACCACTATGAGGCCAACTACTCCCGCTATCTGGAGCTGAAGACGCAGCGGGAGGAGATGGCCGAGGCCTCGGAGCGCAAGCGCCAGGCCATTTTGCGGGTGGAAAAGGAGTGGATCCAGCGGGGCTGCCGGGCCCGGACCACCAAGAGCAAGGAACGGGTAGCCCGCTATGAGGAGCTGAAGAGCCGGGAGGCGCCGGAGACAGATAAGGAAGTGCAGATGGCGGCCGCCTCCAGCCGCCTGGGAAAGAAGATGCTGGAGATGCGGGATGTGTGCAAGTCCTTTGACGGGCAGATGGTGCTGGATCATTTTTCCTACGGGCTGCTGCGCAATGACCGGATCGGGATTGTGGGGCCCAACGGCGCGGGCAAGTCCACGCTGCTGAGGATCATGGCCGAACAGCTCCGTCCGGATTCCGGAGAAGTGGATGTGGGAAGCACCGTAAAGTTTGGATTCTTTACACAAGAAGGCCGGGAATTGGATCTGAATGAGCGGGTGTGGGATTTTATCCACAGCATCGCTGAGGAAGTGCGCACCGATGCGGGCACCTTTTCCGCCAAGGAGATGATGGAGCGCTTTCTCTTTCCTGGGGAGCTACAGTCCCAGACTATCGGGCGGCTCTCCGGCGGGGAACGGCGGCGGCTGTATTTGCTGTCCATTTTGATGAGCGCCCCCAACGTGCTGCTGCTGGACGAGCCCACCAACGATCTGGATGTGATGACCCTGGCCATTCTGGAGGATTATCTCCAGAGTTTCCCCGGCCCCATTGTGGCGGTGTCCCACGACCGCTGGTTCCTGGATAAGCTGGCTGGCTCCATCTTCGAGCTGCGCCCGGGCGGAGAGGTGCTGCGCTATACCGGCAACTGGTCGGACTGGCAGGAGAAGCGCCAGCCGGAGCCGGCGGGGCGCCCGGCAGAGGAGCGGCCCCGGAATGAGAGTGCCAAGCCCCGGGAGAAGAAGCTGAAATTCTCCTACAAAGAGCAGCTGGAATTTGACCGGATTGATCAGGAGCTGGCGGAGCTGGAGGAGAAAAAGGCAGCCTGCGGGGCGGAGATGGAGCGCTGCGGCAGCGACTATGTCCGCCTTCAGGAGCTGACGGAGCGGCAGGCAGCCCTGGCCGCGGAGCTGGAGGAGAAAATTGAGCGCTGGCTTTATCTCAACGAGTTGAAAGAAAAGATCGACGCCCAGGACGGGAATTGACCCTGCGGCCTGTCTCCTGGCAGATGCAGCGTGCATAGAAAAAGGCCCCAGGTCAGAAATCCCTGACCTGGGGCCTTTTGCATTAAATTTCCATCCGCTGGCTTTTTTCGCCGGCGTACCAGAGGTTGTAAACCTGGCGGTAGACCTGGGCGATCTCCTCCCGGTGGCAGATCATGCTGACCCGCCGGGGAAAGGCGTGCTCCAGCAGGAAGTCCATGATCGCCTTTTCTGCCACGGTGGCGGCGGCAAAGACGGGATAACCGAACACCCCGGTGGAGATGGAGCAAAAAGCCAGAGATTCCAGCTGCAGCTCCTCTGCCCGGGAAAGGCAGCTGCGGTAACAGCTGGCCAGGATCGCGGCCTCTCCCGCGCTGCCGCCCTGCCAGACGGGGCCCACTGTGTGAAAAACCCATTTGGCGGGCAGCTGATAACTGGAAGTGACCTGGATCCCGCCGGGGGCGCAGCTTCCTGCGGCGCGGCAGGCTGCCACCAGGTCAGGGCCGCCGGCGCGCTGGATGGCCGCATCTACGCCGCCGCCTCCGGAGAGCTGGGAATCGGAGGCATTGACGATGGCGTCAGCACAGAAGCCGGTGATGTCTCCCGTCACAACTTCAAAGCGAGGCTTCATTACAGTCTGCGCAGATACTCAATGCACTTGCGGTTAGCCTCGGCGGCCACCTTGCCCTCGTCGATGTTCACCAGATGGCCCTCCCGGACCACCACCTTACCGTCGACAATGGTGTAATCCACCGCATCCCGCAGGCCCACGGTGGCCAGCATGGACTTGGGATCGTACGTCGCACCTACTAGCTCCAGCCGGCGGGAATCCACCAAGAACAGGTCTGCGCACTTGCCCACGGCCAGCATACCAATGTCATCCCGGCCCAGCAGCTTGGCGCCGTTCCGGGTGGCCATCTTCAGCACGTCATAGCCGGAGGGGGCGTTTTTGCCGGAGTGGAGGCGGTGGAGCAGGTAGCACACCCGCATTTCCTCCAGCATGGAGGAGCCGTCGTTGGAGGCAGAGCCATCCACCCCCAGGCCGATGGTGATGCCGTGCTTGTGCATCTGGGGGACTTTCGCCACCCCGGAGGAGAGCTTCATATTGGAGATGGGGCAGTGGACGATGCCGGTGCCGGTGCGGGCCAGTTCCCGCTGCTCCTCGGCGTTGAAGTGGATGCCGTGGGCGTACCAGACGTCCGGGCCGGTCCAGCCCACGGAGGCCAGATATTCCAGGGGGCGCATGCCATACTGCTTAAGGGTATAGCGGTTTTCGGAAGTGGTTTCGGCCAGGTGGGTGTGCATCCGCACATGATACTGCCGGGCCACGCCCGCGCATTCCCGCAGCAGGTCCGGCGTGACGGAGAAGGGGGAGCAGGGGCCCAGCACCACCTGGTGCATGGAGCCGAAGGAGGTGTCGTGATAGGTCTCGATCACCCGGATGGAATCCTTGATGATCTCATCTACAGTCTGCACAACTCCGTCAGGCGGCAGGCCGCCGTCTTTCTGAGACAGGTCCATCCCACCTCGGGAGGCGTGCATCCGGATGCCCAGATGGTCCGCCGCAGCGAACTGGGTACCGATCAGGTCCCCGCAGTTGGGGGGGAAGATGTAGTGGTGGTCAAAGCAAGTGGTGCAGCCGTGCTTCAAAAGCTCGCCCATACCCACCAAGGAAGACAGGCGGATCACATCTTCATCCAGCCCCTTCCAGATATCGTACAGTGCGGTCAGCCAGTCAAACAGTTCCAGATTCTGGGCCAGCGGCAGGTTGCGGGAAAAGACCTGATACAGGTGATGATGGGCATTGATCAGCCCCGGATAGCAAATCAGGCGAGTCCCGTCCAGCACTTCGTCGGCGGTTCGGTCCAGGTGATTCCCAATGGCCAGAATGACACCGTCTTCACAATATAAATCCACTCGGTTGAGCACGCGGTCAGAAGGATCGCAGGTTACCAGAGTGTCAATATTTTGAATCAGAAGAGAAGACATATCATACGCCCCTTTCATGATAATGTTTTCTAAATCCTAGTATAAGGACTCTTGCTGGAAAAAGCAAATGTTTCGCTTAAAAACATCAGAAATTTCTTGAGAGAATGGGGAAACTATGGTACGATTTTTGTCAGATGCACTATTGGAAAGCCTGCAAATAAAAAGTCAAGCTCCAAAACAGGACTTGATAAAAGAAGCGTTGCAGATAGCCGATAGAAAAATAGGCACAGCAAAAAGCCTCTGCAAAGCACTGGCTTGAAAGGACACAGAGAATGTAATTAAGGGTGCTTTATACGCCCGATGGAACCCGTATCCACAGGCGGAAGATCATCCAATGTGGAGAGGGAATCTCTGACTTTTGCGTCGTATCATCGCAGAAATTTATTTGCTCCCGCAGGCATGTAGACATAGTGAGATTTACCCTTAGCACGCTTTCGGCCAAGGAACTGGAAACCGGGTTCGTCTGCGGGTGAACTCTGGAGCAGACACATCATAATGGTGAACAGTGCCTTACGGAGGTAAGGCGAACCTCTTCAACACGCCTGTATGAGAATTTTGAAATGGATCAGGCCATCTTTTCCCATTGCCGATTCCATCTGTTTGCTGACGCGAACGCTTAGGCCCTACCTGCACAAATCGAACGCTGCGAGCGGGGGGGATGGATGACTGACTTTCCTACGGACGCTAAAGTCCTTGGAGTGATAGCTCAGACCATTACTCTGCCATTCTAACAGCTTAGGCAACGAGATGTCCCATGCCTATGGCTGGCTACCATAAGTTAAGGGGCAAATATATAGTAACAGGAGTGGATGCAGCGATGTTGGATATTTTTGATATTCTGGGGCCCGTGATGGTAGGACCGTCCAGCTCTCATACGGCGGGAGCGGTGCGGATCGGTTCCATGGCCCGGACCCTTTTGGGCCAGACGCCGAAAAAGGCCCGGATCTCCCTCCATGGCTCGTTTGCCGAAACTGGCCTGGGCCATGGCACCGACCGGGCGCTGATCGCAGGGCTGCTGGGAATGCGGCCGGACGATTTGCGGATCCCCAGGAGTTTTACCATCGCCCGGGAAGAGGGACTGGAATTTGAATTTCAGGAGGTGCAGCTCAAGGAGGCCCATCCTAATACGGCGGTGCTGGAGCTGGAGTCCGCTGACGGCGGCCGGCTGAAGCTGCAGGCCTCCTCCGTGGGCGGGGGCCGGATCCATGCGGATTCCCTGGATGACATCGCCGTGGATTTCACCGGCGCTTTCAATACGCTCATCATCCACAGCCTGGATATTTCCGGCGAACTAGCAGAGGTGACCCGGACCCTCTCTGGCGGCGGGGTCAATATCGCCAATATGAGCCTGTGCCGCAGCCGCCGGGGCGGCCAGGTGCTGATGGTTATTGAAACGGATGAAAAAGTCCCGTTGCTCCTGCGGGAGCAGCTGCGAAGGATCCCCCATGTGGAGACCTTATCCTACTACGAAAAGGAGGATGCATATGGCGCTTGATTCCATGGTGGAAATCATTGACCGGGCGGAGCAGGAGGGCCTTGCCTTTTGGCAGGTGGTGCAGGCCGTGGACGTGGAGGAGCGCCAGGTAACGGCGGAGGCCTCCATGGAAAAGATGCGGGCCACCTGGCGGGCCATGCTGGAATCCGACGCCACTTACCGGGGTGACCGCCGCACCCCCAGCGGACTGGTGGGGGGAGACGGAAAGCGGATGCGCCTCTATACCGCGGAGAATCACACCCTCTCCGGCGGATATATGAGCGAGG
The DNA here is from genome assembly GCA_020025415.1 of Oscillibacter sp. Taxonomy (GTDB): domain Bacteria; phylum Bacillota; class Clostridia; order Oscillospirales; family Oscillospiraceae; genus Oscillibacter. The sequence continues at coordinate 10,403 of JAHHSB010000026.1, forward strand.
TCATCACCACTGCGTTGTGCATGGGGGAGTCCAACGCCTGTATGCGCAAGATCGTGGCGGCGCCCACGGCGGGCGCCTGCGGCGTGCTGCCGGCGGTGCTGATTCCCTTGTCCTGGCAGGACGATCTGAAAGAAGACGATATTGCTAGGGCTCTCTACGTGGCCGCCGGAATCGGTGCGGTCATCGGCTTCCGGGCCTGTATCTCCGGGGCCTCCGGCGGCTGTCAGGCAGAGATCGGCACGGCCTCGGCTATGGCAGCGGGGGCACTGGTGCATCTCCGGGGCGGCAGCTGCCGTCAGGTCGGCCACGCCGTGGCCATGGCGCTGAAAAACCTCATGGGCCTGGTGTGCGATCCGGTGGCCGGCCTGGTGGAGGTGCCCTGCGTCAAACGGAATGTGATCGGCGCGGTGAACGCCGTCAGCTGTGCAGATATGGCCCTGGCGGGGATCGAGAGCCGGGTCCCGGTGGACCAGGTGATCGACGCCATGGGCAGCGTGGGCCAACATATGCCGGTGGAGTTCCGGGAGACGGCCCTGGGCGGCCTGGCGGCCACCCCCTTCGGACAGGAGGTGAAGGAGCGGCTTCAAAACTGCCGGGCGTCTAAGATGTAAGGCGTTGAAAAAACAAGTGACCCCGTCCGGAATCCTCCGGACAGGGTCGCTGCTTTATTGATGATTGGAAGAAATTCAGGACGGGGGCGTTTCGTCAGACGGGGGAGTGGAAGCGGCCTTGCTGCCAGGCCTGCGATAGACCCACAAAGCCGCCAGGGCAGAGAGAATGAGACCGCTGACCACATCCAGCACTGCGTGCTGCTTGACCAGCACCGTGCTCAAGCAGATCAGGGCCGCGAGCACGGTGATGACGGTTGGAACTGCGCTTCGTTTCCGCAGCCGGGGACAGTCCCAGGCGGCCAGGGCCGCGCCTACGGCTCCCACCACATGGGCGGAGGGGAAGACATTGGTGTTGGTGTCGATGCGGTACAGAAGCGTAAAGCCGGGGGTAAACACCCCCTCCGGAGCCAAAAGCTGGGGACGGAGATTCTGCTGGCTGGGAAGGAGAAACCAGATCAACTCACTGAGGAAAAAGGTGATGGCCAGATAGGCCATGTACCGGCGGTACGCAGGGGCGTCGCAGCCCAGCAGATACAGCCCCATTCCCACCAGCAGCGGATACCATAGGCAGTAAAACACCAGAAATACCGGGCAAAATGGGATGAGCTGGTCAATGGGCAGGTCACTGGACCAGCAGTTCCCGGCGGTATTGCGCTGCTCCAGCAGCAGGAAAAACAACAGGTAAAAGGGAAGCCACAGGGCGTAGCGCAGAAGCGGGAGCTTCTCTTTTAAGGGGGAAGACGGAAAACTTGTGGGCGGCATGAGATCCTCTTTTCTGAAATGGGACAGATAGGGATAATATAGCAGATTTTCCGGGCACAATCCGTCGAACAGGCGGCTGAAGCGGAAAATTCAACAGAAATGCCCCGGGATGTCCCGGGGCATTTCCGCATTCTGATCCGGGCAGGGAAAAGCGTCAGCGCTCTTCCCGGAAATAGGCCAGACCCAGACTGGCAGGGGGCTGATTTTCCCGCTTTCTGCGCAGGGAAATGATGATCAGCACCGCAATGGTGACCAGGTACGGGAGCATTTTGAAGATCTCGATGTCCTTGCGGGCCAGACCCGGAATGATCAGGTATACCCAGAACAAAAAGCCGAAGAGATAGGAACCCCAGATAGCGTTGACCGAGCGCCAGGTGGCGAAAATGACCAGAGCCACCGCCAACCAGCCCAGGGACTCGATGGTGCCGTCGTTGGCCCAAGTGCCCTTAATGTAGTCCATGGTGTAGTACAGGCCGCCCAGGCCGGAAATGCCAGCGCCGATGCAGGTGGCCAGGTATTTGTTGCGGGTGACGTTGATGCCCGCAGCGTCGGCGGTGGCGGGATTCTCGCCCACGGCCCGTAGGTTCAGGCCCATGCGGGTGCGGGTCAGGAACCAGTGCATAATGATGGCGACCACAATGGCCAGGTAGACCATGAAACCGTAGTTGAACAGCAGCTTGCCCACTGTGCCCAGACCGGACAGGCCGGGAATGGTGGTGCGGTAAGCGGCGCTGGTGGCGGACACGGAGATCTGGCC
>JAHHSB010000027.1 GCA_020025415.1 Oscillibacter sp.
TATTTATACTCTGCCCTGAATGCCCAGATAGGCCAGTATGCAGCATACCAGGGTCAGTCCGGAAAAAGCACAGACGATCTTCTGTTCGCTCCAGCCGGAGAGCTCCAGGTGGTGGTGCAGGGGCGCCATTTTGAAAAAGCGCTTGCCGTGGGTTGCCTTGAAATAGCCCACCTGAATGATGTCTGACAGTGTCTCGGCGATGTAAACAATGCCCACAGGGATCAGAATGAGGGGCATATCCATGGCAAAGGCCAGGGCCGCCACGGCGCCGCCCAAAAACAGGCTGCCCGTATCCCCCATGAACACCTTGGCCGGGTGATGGTTATAGGCGAAAAACGCCGCCAGGCCGCCGGCCAGGGCCGCCGAAAACAGGCTCAGTGTGGTCATGTGCCACAGGATCGCCGTAGCGGCGAAGAAGACCATCACCACAAACGTCACGCTGGTGGCCAGGCCATCCACGCCGTCGGTCAGGTTGACGGCGTTCACCGTGCCCACGGTCACAAAGGCCGCAAAGATCAGATAGGCCAGCCAGGGCATGGAGAACGATACGTTGAAAAACGGGACATAGATCTGGTTGGTGAGCATCCCCTCATAGCGCAGCACGCACAAAAATACCACGGCCGCCGCCAGCTGCAGCACAAATTTCTGCTTGGCGGTAAGGCCTTCGTTCTGGTGCTGCTTGACCTTGCGGTAGTCATCCACAAAGCCGATCAAGCCGAAACTCAGCGCCAGCAGGTACACATACAGATGGGCCAGACTGCCCCGGAGCATTTCCTCCCAGCCCAGGGCCAGGATTACCACGCCGGTTCCAATGATAAACATGATACCGCCCATGGTGGGGGTTCCTTCTTTCGCAGCGTGCCAAGTGGGGCCGTCTTCCCGGATACTCTGCCCGGCTTTGAGCTTGCGCAGCTCCGGTATCAAAAATTTGCCGATCACCAGCGTGGCTGCAAAGCAGACCGCCGCCGTGATCACCATGGTGGTTAGTTCATTCATCTTGTTTCCTCTCTGGCACACGGCCTAAACTTTTGTAGCACCCAAGGAGTCCGCCCCCCAGGTACGGCGGTCATTTCCCCGCCAAATGGTCCGCCACGATCTCCCGCTCATCCATGTGGTGCTTCTCGGTGCCCACAATCTGATAGGTCTCATGCCCCTTGCCGCACAGGACGATGGTGTCTCCCGGCTGGGCGTGATCCATGGCATAGTGGATGGCTTCTATCCGGTCGGTCACCACCACATGGGGCGTCTGGCTCCCCGCCAGCCCCGGCAGGATATCGGCGATGATGGCTTCCGGGTCCTCGGTCCGGGGATTGTCGGAAGTGACGATCACAAAGTCCGCCAGCTCCGCCGCGATCTTCCCCATTTTGGGGCGCTTGGTCTTATCCCGGTCGCCGCCGCAGCCGAACAAGGCCACCGTGCGCCCACGGGAGAACTCCCGCACGGAGGAGAGCACATTTTCCAGCCCGTCGGGGCTGTGGGCGTAGTCGATCAGGATGGTGTAATCCTTTCCAGGGGTGGGAACCACTTCTACCCGTCCCTTCACATGGGGCACATTCACCAGGATCTGAGCGCTCTGTTCCAGCGGGATCCCCAGCTGCAGCGCCGCGGCCAATACATTCAGCGTATTATATACCATAAATTTGCCGGGAATGCCAACTCTGATTTTTACTCGTTCCTGCGCCGTCACCGCATCGAAGGCAATATGGTCCGCCGCCAGGTCCAGATTTTCCGCCCGCAGGTCGGCGGGCTTTTCCACGCCGTAGGAGTACGCCTGGCAGCTGGCCCCCCGCATCAGCCGCTCCGCCCAGGGGTCGTCAGCGTTGTACACGCCCCGGCGGCAGCTGCGGAACAAGATGGCCTTGGCATCACAGTAGGCCTCCATGGTCTTGTGGAAGTCCAGGTGATCCTGGGTAAGATTAGTGAAGAGCCCCACCGCATAATCCACGCCGTAAACCCGGTCCAGGTACAGCGCATGGGAGGAGGCCTCCATCACCACATGGGTGCATCCCGCCTCCCGCATCTGCCGGAACAGGCGCTGAAGCTCGAAAGATTCAGGGGTGGTGCGCTCGGTGGGCAGACTCTCCTGCCCAATCATATTCTGGTTGGTGCCGATCAATCCCACTTTTGCTCCCAGTGCCTGCTCCAAAATCGCCTTGAGCAGATAGGTGGTGGTAGTCTTGCCGTTGGTGCCGGTCACCGCAGTCATCACCATCTCGTCAGCGGGATGGCCGAAAAAATTAGCTCCCACGATGGCCAGTGCCCGGCGGGAATCCTCCGCCTGTACCCAGGGGACCTCCAGCCCCTCGGGCACATCCTGACACAGCACGCACACCGCGCCCTGTTCCACTGCCTTGGGGATATAGGCGTGCCCGTCGGTGGCAAAGCCCCGCATGGCAACGAACAAATCCCCCGGCTGAGTGTTCCGGGAATCATAGCTGACAGAACGGATCTCCATCTCCGGGTCGGCATGAAGTGCCCGGACGGGCACGTTTTCCAAAAGCTCTTTCAGTTTCATAGCTCTGCAGCCCCTTTCCTTGGTGGGACATCACCAGTGTTTAACGATCTATTATAAACAGTGCTTTTTGTAAAGTATACGGACGATGGTGTCAAAAACCCTGCAGAAACTGTTTTCAGTCCGCTGTGGAGGATTGGCTTCCGAAGCGCACGGTAACCACCGAGCCGGCTTCCAGCTCTGTCCCCGCGCTCATGGACTGGGACAGGGCGTACACGTTGCCGGAGCTGGCGTTGCTGGTGCCGATCATCTTCATAATAAGCCCTGCGTTGGTCAGCTTTTCGTTGGCCTTGGCCGCGGACAGGCCCACCACGTTGGGCACGGCGCACAGGTCCGTGGGCTTCTCCTCTCCCAGGTACAGGATAATGGTGGCATTGTTGGGCACAATGGCGCCGCCCACAGGGGTCTGATCGGTCACAGTGTCGCCGGCGCCCACGGTCCGATAGCTGAAGCCTGCGCTGGTGAGCTTCTCCTTGGCCTTTTCCACCGTCTGGCCCACCACGTTGGGCACGGTGGCATCGGCGCTTTCCAGGCTCTCTTCCGTATAGTCGGGCTCAATGCCCAGATAGGGCAGAATCTCGCTCATGATCTGGCTGGCGGTGGGAGCCACCATGTTGCCGCCGGAGGGATAGGTGCCGGTAGTACGGCTGGGGGTATCCATGGTCAGCAGCATGATGACCTGGGGATCATCCGCCGGGGCAAAGCACATGAAGGAGACCACGATGTCCTTGGTACCGGTCTTATCGGCAGTACCGGTCTTGCCGCCGATGCGGTAGCCGGTGACCTGGCCGTTTTTACCGGTGCCCTGAGCCACCACATATTCCAGGCACTCCCGCACCAGGCCGGAGGTTTCCTCGCTGACGACCTGGCGAACGGTGGAGGTCTCATGCTGCACCAGCACGTTCCCCTCGTCATCCAGGATCTGCTCCACCAGATAGGGGGTGTTGAGATACCCGCCGTTGATGGTAGCCGCCTGGGCCCGGATCAGCTGTAGAGGCGTGACGTTGAACGTCTGGCCGAAGGAGTAGGACGCCAGGGAGACCACGTTGGAGTTGAAGCTGTCCTCATTGGCAAAAATGCTGTTGGCCTCAGCCGGGGCATCGATGCCGGTAGACTCCATCAGGCCGAAGGATTTGAGGTACTGGTAGTAGGTTTCCGTACCGATGGACAGGCCCATCGTGATAAAGGCCGGGTTGCAGGAATTTCCGGTAGCCACTTTTAGGGTCTGTGTGCCGTGGCCCGGTGCCTTCTTGGAACAGCCGATGGGCTTGCTCCACCCGGGCACCATGATCGAGCCCGTGCAGGTAAAGGTGGTGTTCATGTTAACCACATTTTCCTCCAGCGCCGTGGCCAGGGTGATGGGCTTGAAGGTGGAGCCGGGCTCGTAAGTATCGCTGATGCAGCGGTTGCGCCACTGGGTATACTGGGCCTCCTCCAGGGCGTCGATGTACTTATCAGAGCCCTCTTCCAGCCCTTCCAGGCTCTCCAGCAGCTTCTCGTCGGTGACGGTGCTGTAATCGTTCAGATCAAAGGTCGGATAGGAGGCCATGCCCAAAATGGCGCCCGTATTCACATCCATGACGATGCCGGTGCCGCCCTTGGCCGCATCGTACTTTCCCAGCATGCTTTTCAGGCCGTTTTCCAGGTAGTACTGCACGTTGTTATCCAGCGTCAGCACCAGGTTGCTGCCGTTTTCCGCATCGTAATACTGCTCATATTGGTACAAAAGGTCGGTACCCGCCGCGTTTTTGGCGGTGACCGTCAGGCCGGAAGTTCCCTCCAGCACGTCGTTATAATTGGCCTCCAGGCCATAGGCGCCCTGGTTGTCGGCGTTGACAAAGCCGATGACCTGGGCCGCCAGAGATCCCATGGGATAGTAGCGCTTGGAGTCCGGATCCAGATAGATGCCGTGAATTCTCTGCTGCTTATCTTCCGGGGCAGGATTGCCCTCGTCATCGATCTCTCCGTTGACGAACTGGCGCACCTCGTTGGCCACAGTCTGCTCGGCCCGCTTTTTGATGATCTCGTAGCCGGAGTAAGTCCGTTCCATCTTTTCCAGAATGGTTTCTTCATCCACGTCCAGGATCCGGGACAGGCCCCGGGCGATATATTCCTTATCTTTCTTATCCGCGGCGTCCATTTTCCCCGCCGCGATCTTTTCGTCCTGGCTGCTTTCATATTCGGCAATGTCCCGGGGCGAGATGTTGATCGTCTCGGCGGTGGCGGAGATTGCCAGGATCTTGCCATTGGCGTCATAAATCGTTCCGCGAGATGCGGTGATGACCGAGCTGCGGGTCTGCTGGGCCACCGCCTCGCTTTCCAGCTCCTCGTGCCGGACGATCTGAAGCTCATAGAGTTTGACAAAGAGCATGGCAAATGTCACGATGCCGAAAAAAATCATCAGGATCGTGGTTCTGCTCTTGATCACCTGATTTGCCCGGCGGGCTGCGTCGCTTTTTCTCCTGGGTTTGTCTGCCATGGGTCTTCCTCCAGTTTTAGGATTTCAATTAATCACAGCACCAAGCTGCGTCCGCATTGCCTGCTGTCAAATAGCAAACAGGGAGTAAGAAGTCTCCTTCTTACTCCCTACTGTTCTGACTATATAGCAGTCCTCAGTCGAAATATTCCACCACGGTATAGATTCCGTGGCTCAGGGAGTTCAACAGCTGGCTCAGCACACTTGGGGTCTCCTGCTGATAAACCACAGCGTTGTCGTCTTCGGACAGGTCCAGATAATATATCTGGCTGGAGCTGGGCTTGGACATACCAGCTGCTTCCGCCGTTTCTTTGATGCTGGCCAGATCGTACATCTGCTCATATTCCGCCATCAGCGAAACATTTTCCACTTCCAGATCTTCCAGCTGCCCCTGCAGATTCACCACAGAGGAGGAAATCATCATCAGCTGAATATAGCTCATCAGCACCAAGACCATCATGGCGATGACACACATCGTGCCCAGTACGGCCACCGGGGACACCCGCTGGCGGGCCCGTACCTGTACCTGAGAGACTGCCCGCACCTTGGGCCGGGCCAGGGGCTTGGGCATGGCTTTGTCCGCCCGCCGCTCCCGGACCTGCTGACGGGGGAGCTCCCGTTCCAAACTATACGCCAGATCGCCGTACACCGCGCCGCCGCGGTTGTACCCTCGGCAATCATGCAGTTTTCTTGCCGCAGAACTAGTCATCCTGTTCCCCCTGCTTCCGTTTTATCCTTTGTGCGGCGACTCGCGCCGTCAATCCTGCTCTCCACACTTCTCCGCTACCCGGAGCTTGGCGCTGCGGGCCCGGGGATTGTCCCTTAATTCCGCTTCCCCCGACAAGATGGGCTTGCGGGTCACCCATTGGAGCACCGGTTTTTTCCCGCACACGCACACCGGGAATTCCGGCGGGCAGGTGCAGCCCTTGGCCAGCTCCTGAATGGTTCTCTTTACGATTCGGTCTTCCAGCGAGTGGAAAGTGATCACCGCCAGGCGCCCGCCGGGCCGCAGGCCCGCCGCCGCTGCCCGGAGCATGGGTTCCAGGGCGTCCAGCTCTCCGTTCACCGCGATGCGGATGGCCTGAAAGCTGCGCTTGGCCGGGTGCTGCTTTTCCCGCAGTGCCGCCGGAGGCATGGCGCCCCGGATCACATCCACCAGTTCCAGCGTGGTTTTAATGGGTCGCTGTTCCCGCCGCCGGACGATGGCCCTGGCAATGGCAGAGGCGTAGCGCTCCTCCCCGTATTCATAGAGGATCCGGCGCAGCTCCGCCTCGTCCCAGCTGTTGACCACGTCCTTGGCCGTCAGGGCGTCGTTTTCGTCCATGCGCATATCCAGCGGCGCATCGTGCATATAGGAAAAACCCCGCTCGGGGTCGTCCAGCTGGGGGGACGACACGCCCAGATCGAACAGCATCCCATCCGCGCCGGAGATTCCGGTCTCTTCCAGAATCTGTGCCAGCTGGGAGAAATTGCGGCGTACCAGCGTCACCCGGTCCGCCCAAGCTGCCAGCCGCACCTTGGCGGCTTCAATGGCCTCTCCGTCCCGGTCGATACACACAAGGCGGCCGGTTGTCAGCCTTTGGGCGATCTCAGCAGAGTGCCCTGCGCGCCCCAGTGTACCGTCTACATAGATCCCATCGGGTCGGATTTTCAGCGCTTCCACGCTTTCTGTCAGCAAAACAGATTTGTGTGTATATTCCATCGCGCAGCCTCAGAAATCCAGTTCTTCCATGGCAGCCAGCATGTTGCCGCTCTCCAGCTCCTGGCGTTCCAGTTCCTGCCAGGTCTGGCTGTCCCAGATCTCCGCCCGGGAGCTGACGCCGATCACAGACACGTCCTTTTTCAGGTGGGCGTAATCCCGCAGCTTCTGGGGGATCAGGATGCGGCCCTGAGAGTCCGGCTCGCACTTGATCGCGTTGGAAAACAGCGGCCGCAGGGCCCGGGCCTTGGAGTAGGGAAGCTGGTCAAAGCGCTCCGTCAGCCGCTGCCAGCTGGCGTTGGAATAAATCGTCAGGCAGGGATCGGGGCCGATGGTAACATAAAATGTGTCGCCCAGCTCCTCACGAAGTTTGGCAGGGATCGCCAGGCGGCCTTTGGCATCAATATTGTGCTGATTGGTTCCGGTCACCTGTCCTGCCACTTCCTTTCCCAGCCGTTTTGGGGAATGATTAGGGATTGCTTACCACTTAACCCTACAAATCACCACTTCCCCCCACTTCACGTTCAAGTATACCCGCCACCCCTTGAAATTGCAAGGCTTTTTTTACATGGCACCCCCTGCCCTTCCATAGCAAAATTTGTCGATTTTTCAAAAAATAAAACAGGCGTTCTACTCCTGTCTGCTTGTTTACATAAAGCTAAAGCACCGCCTGACACAAGATGTTGTGCCAGGCGGTGCTTTAGCCAGCTTTCAAATCTAAATATGGATTTTACCGGATTTTTCTATTTTTTGTTTGTTAACTTAGCCAAAATTTTCTCTTAAATTTCGTTAATTCTGCTCCACATCTTCCCGGGCGGGCTGCTCGGCCCGCTTCTCCCGCTGCTCCTGCATCTTGGCGGCGGAGGCGCTGCGGAAGCGGATCCGGCTCTGCTTGACCTCGTCCAAGGCCAGCTGCACAGCCTCTTCCGTTCTGGCCAGGGCATCTTCGGTATATTCGTTAGCCACCTGATACATCTGGCGGCAGCGTTCCTGAGCATGATCGATCATCTTATGAGCCTTTTCCCGGGCGGCGGAGAGCACCTCGCTCTCAGAAACTTTGGTCTTGGCCTCCAGCTCCGCCTGACGCATCATGCGGTCCACATCCCGCTTGGCGTCCTCCACGAACTTCTCCCGCGCGGCAAGAAGTTCCTTGGCCCGCTTGACCTCAATCGGCAGCTGCGCCCGCAGCTCATCCAGCAGATCCAGCATTTCATCCCGGTCCACCATCGCCATATCAGGCTTAAGCGCCGGGGACTTGGCATCCTCGATCCGTCCATAGATCATATCAATCAAGCGGCTTACATCGTTGTTATTCGCCATGGGTCTTCTCGTCCTTTCTGTACGCCTCTACCAGCGGGATCACCGCCGCAGGCAAATATTTCTCCAGCGGCTGGCCATAGCGGATCATCTCCCGGGCCATAGAAGAGCTGAAGTGCTGATAAATTCCCGATGCCGGCAGCAGCAGGGTATCCAGATCCCCGTAAATGCCCCGGTTGATCATGGCCATCTGCTGCTCGGCGTCATAGTCCGAGGCGTTGCGCACGCCCCGCACAATAGCCACGGCGCCGTGCTTTTTGGCGAAGTCCGCCAGCAGCCCCGGCCACAACTCCGCCTCCACATTGGGCAGCTCCGCCACCGCCGCCCGGACCATCTCCAGCTTCTGCTCGGGGGTAAACATCTGGCTTCTCTTCTCTGCGTTGGGGCTGACGCACACGCAGATATGGTCAAAACAGGCAGCCGCGCGGCGGATCAGGTCCATATGCCCCAGAGTAATGGGGTCGAAGCTGCCGGAACAAATTGCAGTTTTCATAGCTGAGCTTCCTCTTTTGCTTGGTTTGCGCCCCTGCGGTAAATGGTCAGGCCGATTCTCCCGTACCGGTAGGTCCGGCAGGATGCATAGGGGGGCGTCCACGCAGGCAGTTTGCGCTCCGCGGGAGCTTCCGCTACGATTATACCATGAGGGGCCAAAATGTCAAACTTGGCGATGAGGGCCAGGGCCGGCTCCAGCAGCGCGGCCTCGTAGGGCGGGTCCAGGAAAATGAGATCGAACTGCTTACGCAGGGTCTTGAGATAGGCCACGGAGTCCCCGGCGATGACAGTGGCCCGGTCTGCAAGCTCGGTGACCCGCAGGTTGTCCCGGATCAGCTTCACCGCGTCCGCCCGGCAGTCCACAAATACCGCCGAGGCCGCACCCCGGGACAGCGCCTCGATGCCCAGCTGTCCCGTCCCAGCAAACAGGTCCAGTACCCGCCGGCCCTCAATATCAAACTGGATGCTGCTGAACATCCCCTCCTTCACCCGGTCGGTGGTGGGACGGGTCTCCATTCCGCTCAGCTCTTTCAGGCGGCAGCCCCGGGCCGTCCCCGTAATTACGCGCATGGCACTTCCCCCTTCTGTTGGCGCCGGAAACACAGCAGATCCGGCAGCAGGTATAAGTATAAGATCAGCCCCCGTCCAGACAAAGCCGAACAGGATCCCGTGGGCGGCGGTAAACGCCTCGCGATATACCCACATCGACAGCAGCTGTAGCGTTGGGCAGCGCCACCCAGGGCGCCTGCCGATAGCGGAAAGCGGCAATAATGACGCCCATCACCACCACCGGCAGCCGCTGAAGCTTGGTCAGCCATTCCCGGCGCACCAGCGTGCCCAGCAATATGGTGAGGATAGGGCCCATATAATAACCCTGGCCGGCGTCCAGCAGATGCCCGGCGTTCACCGCCCCGATGCAAAGGCCCCCAGTTGCGGCAGGCCGCAATGCCCGCAGCCGGCTGGCGGGCCGCTGACGTAACCGCATAATTTTGTTTATTTTACGTCATACCGGCCCTAATTTCAATAGAAAACTTCCACCGCGCTGTTGCTGCCGCCCCTCTTTTTAGGCCGCCTCACTTTTGGGGCGAAGGACACCGTCTTTTGCCCGGCTCTGTTTTTCTACTTGTACTTTCCTGAAAAACCGTTTATAATGAGTATTTACAATTAGCATTTCATTCCATGCCGGGCAGTTTTCCGCGCCCTGGCAAAGTCAGAAAAGAAAGGACACTCACATGATTCAATTCAAGTCTGATCAAGGCGAGATTTCCGTCAGCAGTGCGGTGTTTTCTAACATTACCGGCATGGCCGCCACAAACTGCTTCGGCGTCAAAGGCATGGCCTATCGTTCCATGACCGACGGTCTGGTTCATTTGCTGCGCCGGGAAGCTATGAGCAAAGGCGTCAGCGTCACTTACAACGACGACAACACAGTTTCCATCGAGCTTCATATCATCGTGGAAAACGGTGTGAACCTCCCTGCGGTATGCCGCTCCATCATGAACGAGGTCAAGTACGTCGTTACCAAGAATACCGGCGTGAATGTCCGCTCTGTGGACGTTTTCGTGGATTCTATGACCTTGTAAACTAGGGAGGATCACAACTGATGAACGAAACGATCAGCGGCGCGCTTTTTAAACGGATGGTGCTGCACGGCGCCGCCGCCGTCACCCTACAGAAGCAGGCGATCAACGACCTGAACGTGTTCCCCGTCCCTGACGGCGACACTGGCACCAATATGAGCATGACTATCGGCACTGCGGTCACCGAGCTGCGTAAGGTAGACCCGGTCTCCGTGGATCAGGCGGCCTCCGTCACCGCGTCGGCTCTGCTCCGGGGCGCCAGGGGCAACTCCGGCGTGATTCTCTCCCTGCTCTTCCGGGGCATCTCCAAGGGGCTCAAGGGCCAAGAAACGGCCGACGCCAAGGCCTTTGCCGCCGCCATGCAGGAAGGCGTCTCCTCCGCCTATAAGGCGGTGATGAAGCCAGCTGAGGGCACGGTCCTCACCGTCTCCCGGCTGGCCTCCAAGCGGGCGGTGGAAGTGGCCGCGGAAAGCAGCGACCTGGAAGCCGTTCTGGAAGCCGCCATCGCCGAGGGGCATGTGGCCCTCAAGCAGACCACCGACATGAACCCGGTTCTGAAAAAGGCGGGCGTAGTGGATGCCGGCGGCATGGGCCACCTCCTGATTCTAGAGGGTATGCTGGCCGAAATGCGGGGCGAGTCCATGCCTGAGATAAAGGCCGACGCCGCCCCGGAAAAGGAAAAGGCCGACTTTGCCATGATGGCTGCCGACGAGATCACCTTTGCCTTCGACACGGTGTATATCGTGCACAAGAACGATCCCGATGTGGATCTGGATCCTCTGCGTGCCTACCTCAACAGCATCGGCGACAGCCTGGTAATCGGCGAGGATGATGAGACCTTCAAGGTCCACGTCCACACCAACATCCCCGGCAGTGCCCTGACCGAGTCCCAGAAATACGGCACGCTGGAGCTGGCCAAGATCGAGAATATGCGCACCCAGGCCGACGCTCTGGCCGCCGGCAAGAAGGTGCAGAGCACCGACGATCTGGATGAGGTGGAAGCCCAGCTGGAGGCCGCCCCCGCAGAAGACGGTGCCCACACCGTGACCGCCCCGGAGAAAAAGTTCGGTTTCCTGGCAGTGTGCGCCGGCGACGGCCTGGCCGCCATCTTCCGGGATCTGGGCGCCGACGCCGTGGTTTCCGGCGGGCAGACCATGAACCCCTCCACCGAGAGCATCCTGGCCGGCGTGGACAAAATCCCCGCCGAGGTGGTGTTCGTGCTGCCCAACAACTCCAACATCATCATGGCCGCCCAGCAGTGCGACGCACTGACGGAAAAGCAGGTCATCGTCATCCCCACCAAGACCGTGCCCCAGGGCATCACCGCCCTGATGAACGTGGACTTCGAGGCCGAGGATGCCCAAAGCATCACCGACGCCATGAATGAGTCCCTCACCACCGTGACCACCGCCCAGATCACCTACGCCGCCCGGGATTCCGAGTTCGACAGCTTCTCTATCAAGCAGGGCGATTACCTGGCGCTGGAGGAAGGCAAGCTCTTCGGCACCGATCAGGATCTGACGGCGCTGCTGAACAAGCTGGCCGCCGAGGCCGTGGAGAAGGAAGCCTCCTTCATCTCCCTGTATTTCGGCGAGGACGTGTCCGAAGAGGACGCCCAGGCTGCGGGAGAGCTGTTCGCTCAGGCCTGCCCCGAAGCGGAAATCGCTGTGCTCCCCGGCGGGCAGCCCGTATACTACTATATCATTTCCATGGAGTAAGCTGCCTCGCCTGCCCCTGGTAATGAGGCAGGATATATGCCTCCATGAACACTAGGCAATATGGGTCCGCCAGGTCTTTCACGCCAAGGGCAGCATATACGCTGCCCCCGCAAACAGCAGCGGCGTCTCTCTTTCAGCCGGACGCCCCGTTTGAACCCTATCTGATCGAGATCCAGCCGGGCGGCTTTCTCCAGACCCGGCCCCATGTGGCAAGGACGGAGGAATTCCTCAGCGTCTTTTCCGGAGCGGCCGGGGAGATTTCCCGCGCTTTCTGGCAGACCTTCCTTACTCCTGCAAAACCCCGGGGAGCAGACGGTGCAGCTGCACATGATCATCTCGATTATCCCGATCAGTCAAATCTCGCTGGCAAATAAAAAAAGCCGGAGGGCGGCATGGCCCTCCGGCTTTTTCCATCATTTTTTACTTGGCGTATTCTACCGCGGTGGTCTCCCGCAGCACATGCACCTTGATCTGGCCGGGATATTCCATCTCCTCTTCGATCTTCTTGGCCAGATCCCGCGCCAGGATGACCATCTGATCTTC
>JAHHSB010000028.1 GCA_020025415.1 Oscillibacter sp.
GAGCAATAAAAAGCGCCGGCAGAATATCATCCAGTACATCGACCATCTGACCGGCAGCGTGGATACCGCCAGCAAATCCACCTTGATCAACTCTCCGCTGCCGATCATGGTGTTCCGGCCCGACACCGGGGAGATCATCTGGAGCAATGAGAATTTCCTGCAGCTGGCCGGCGTGCGGGAGCATCTTTTTGAGATGAAGGTGGAAGATGCTGTGCCCATGTTCTCCGCCCAGTGGCTGCTGGAGGGGAAGCAGGAGTGCCCCGACCGGGTGCAGATGAACAACCGCCGCTTCCGGGTCTACGGCAGTCTGGTGCGGGCCAAGGGCAAGGGGGCCGCGCAGAACCTGGTGGCCACCACCTACTGGGTGGACACCACCGAGGGGGATGCCATGAAGGAGAAGTATCTGGACAGCCGTCCTGTGATCGCCATCTTGCAGGTGGACAACTACGAAGATCTGATGAAGGCCTGCGCCGATACCCAGCGCAGTGCCCTGCTGGCTCAGATCGACGAAAAGCTCAACGCCTGGGCAGAGGGGCGGGGCCTGCTGCTCAAGACCGATCGGGATCATTACCTGTTCGTCTTTGAGGAGAAGGACTACGACCACTTTGTACAGGAGCGCTTCGCCGTGCTGGATACCATCCGGGACATTAAAGTGGGAGAGGGCCAGCATCCCACCCTTTCCATCGGCGTGGGCAAGGACGCCGACAGCCTGCCCGAGCTTTATAAAAGTGCCAACCTCTCGCTGGAGATGGCTTTGTCCCGGGGCGGCGACCAAGCGGTGGTCCGCAATCGGGTGGACTTTGAGTTTTACGGCGGCCGGGCCAAGACCACGGAAAAACGCACCAAAGTCAAATCCCGGGTCATGGCCAACGCTCTGGGAGAGCTGATGCAGGATGCTGACCAGGTCTATATCATGGGCCACAGCTACGCGGATATGGACTGCCTGGGCGCTGCCGCCGGCCTTTGCTGCATTGCCAGGAAAAAGGGCAAGCAGGCACGGATCGTCATCGATCTGGAGCATAATGCCGCCGGCCCGGTGCTCTCGCAGCTGCGGGCCCAGCCGGAATACGAAAATGTGTTCATCTCGGGCAACGAGGCCTTTTTGCGAGTCCAGCCCGGCTCGCTGCTGGTGGTGGTGGATACCAACCGCCCCGACATTGTGGAGAGTGCCCAGCTGCTGGAGAGCTGCAAGCGGGTGGCGGTGATCGACCACCACCGCCGGGCCGCCAATTATATCGAAGATGCGGCACTGAATTTCCATGAGCCCTACGCCTCCTCCGCGGCAGAACTGGTGACGGAGCTGCTGCAATATCTGGTGGAGCCTACGGACCTGCTCCATGCAGAGGCGGAGGCCCTGCTGGCGGGGATCGTGCTGGATACCAAGCACTTTACCATGCGCACCGGCGGGCGCACCTTTGAGGCTGCGGCCTTCCTGCGCCGGGCGGGGGCGGACACTGCCGATGTCCAGCGCCTGTTCCAAAGCGACCTGGATGATATGGTCACCCGCTATGATATCATTCGCCGGGCCGAGGTGCTGCAAGATGGCATCGCCCTGTCCGTGATCACCGAGGATGGCGTGGACCGGGTGGCCGCGGCCCAGGCGGCGGATGAACTGCTGACTCTCAAGGGGGTGCGGGGCTCCTTCGTGGTCTACCGCTCCGGCAAGGATGTGATGATGTCCGCCCGCTCTCTGGGTGATATCAATGTCCAGGTGATCCTGGAGGCCCTGGGCGGCGGCGGAAACTCCACCACTGCCGGCGGCCGGGTGGAGGATGCGGACCCGGCGGAGGTGGGCCAGCGTCTGGTCCAGGCCATCGTGGATTATTGCAGTCAGTAAGTCCCTGGGGGACTTGGAAGCGTGAGGCGCGCCTCACAAATAGAATAAGGAGATTGTGCGATGAAAGTCATTTTGTTACAAGATGTGAAGGGCCAGGGCAAAAAGGGCCAGCTGATCGAGGCTTCCGACGGCTATGCCCGCAACTATCTGCTGCCCCGGAAACTGGCGGCGCCCGCCACGGCCGACGCCATCAATACCCTGAACCTGAAGGAGAAGGCCCGTCGGGCCGAGGAGGCCCGGCTCAGAGCCGAGGCCCAGGACACTGCCGACAAGCTCAAAGACTGTGTGGTCAAGCTCAAGGCCAAGGCCGGCCAGGGCGGCCGCCTGTTCGGCGCGGTGACCTCCAAGGAGATCTCTGAGGGCCTTGCCAAGCAGCACGGCGTGGAGATCGCCAAGCAGAAGCTGGTGCTGGACGAGCCCATCAAGGCCTTCGGCAGCTATCAGATCAAGGCCAAGCTGGGCTATGAAATTACCGCCACGGTCTATGTGGTGGTGAGCGAGGAATAATGCGCGCCCCGGCCGGGAGGGAGAAGCTCCGCCGGCCGGTGTGTTCCCGTCTGGCGGGATGAAGGGAGGGCCCTATGGCAAACGAAGACCTGCTGCTGCGGCAGATGCCCCACTCCCTGGAGGGGGAGCAGGCGGTGCTGGGGTCCATGCTTATCGATGCCGAGTGCATCAAGGAAGTGATGGACAAGCTGCGCCCGTCGGATTTCTACCTGCGGCAGAACCGGGAAATTTTTGAAACCATCTATTCCATGTTTACTTACGCCAAGCCGGTGGATGGCATCACCGTGGCGGAGGAGATGCAAAAGCGGGGCACTTATGAAGAGAACGTGACCCGCAATTACCTGGTGCAGCTGATGGAGATCACGCCCACCTCCGCCAACGTCATGGAATATGTGGAGATCGTGCGGGACAAGGCGCTGCTGCGGGCCGTGGCCCAGGCGGCGGGGGAGATCCAGGCCCTGGTCCAGGAAAACGGCGAGGCCAGCGAGACCCTGGAGGCGGCGGAGCAGAAGATCTACGCCATCCGCCGGGGCCAGAGCGCCCGGGACATGGTGCCCATCTCCGCCGTTCTGCCGGATGTGCTGGATAACCTCTCCGAGCTCAGTGAGCAGGGGGGCAACCACCTTCCCGGCCTGTCCACGGGATTGAGCGCGGTGGACTTGAAGATCTCCGGCCTGAACAAATCCGACCTGGTGCTGCTGGCGGCCCGCCCCGGTATGGGCAAGACCTCCATGGCGCTGAATATGGCGCTGCACGTGGCCAAAAGCGCCCGGAAGACGGTGGCAGTGTTCTCCCTGGAAATGTCCAAAGAGCAGCTGGTCACCCGCCTGCTGTCTACCGAGGCGCTGGTGGAGAACACCCGCCTGAAAAGCGGCAACCTGCGGGAGACGGACTGGGCCAAGATTGCCGACGCCACCACCGTGCTCAACCAGGTGGATATCCGCATCGACGACAATCCCATGCTCTCCGTGGCGGATATGAACGCCAAGTGCCGCCGGCTGGACAACCTGGGCTTGGTGGTTATCGACTACCTCCAGCTGATGACCTCCGCAGGCGGAAAGGGCTATGCCGGGGAAAACCGCCAGCAGGTTGTCTCCGATATCTCCCGTATGCTCAAGATCATGGCCAAGGAGCTGGATGTGCCGGTGATCTGCCTGAGCCAGCTCTTCCGTGCCAACGAGAAGCGGGAGGATAAGCGGCCCATGCTCTCGGACCTGCGGGAATCCGGCGCCATCGAGCAGGACGCGGATATTGTTTTGTTCCTGTTCCGGGATGATTACTATAACGAGGATTCGGAGAAGCGGAACATTGCCGAGTGCATCGTGGCGAAAAACCGCCATGGCGAGACCGGCAAGGTGGAGCTGCGCTGGCTGCCGGAGTATACCAGCTTTGGCACGCTGGAGCGGCGCTTTGACGACGATGAAGAATGAGCTGACCGCCGCCCGCGTCTTTTTGAGCCGGCATTTCCCTGCCGGCGGGAGGGTGCTGTGCGCCGTCTCCGGCGGGCTGGATTCTATGTGCCTGCTGCATTTTATGGATACCTGGGGACGGGCCCACGGCTTTTCCGTGGCCGCGGCCCACTTCAACCACGGCCTGCGGGGCGCCGCGGCGGATCGCGATCAGCGCTTTGTGGAGCGCTGGTGCGCCGGGCGGGACATCCCCTGCTTCACCGGCTCCGGGGATACCCGGGAGCTGGCTGCTCGGGAGGGCCTTTCCCTGGAGGAGGCTGGCCGGAAGCTGCGCTACGCCTTTTTGGAAAAGACCGCGGCGGATGGCTTTGACGCCATTTTTACCGCCCACCACGCTGACGACAATGCCGAGACGATGCTCCTGAATCTGATCCGGGGCACCGGAAGCGCCGGGCTGACGGGGATCCCGCCGGTGCGGGGGCTGATCTACCGTCCTTTTTTGCGCATCTCCCGGCAGGCCCTGGCGGATTATGCCCAGGCCCATGAACTGGGCCATGTGGAAGATGAGACCAATCAGGAAAATATCGCCGCCCGGAATATCCTGCGCCATCAGGTGCTGCCGGTGCTGCGGGAGCTCAATCCCCGGGCGGTGGAAAATATGAGCGTGACGGCCCTGCTTTTGCAGCGGGAACGGGAAGCGGTGCAGGTGCTGAGCGCTGGCGTGCTGGCCAAGTCGGTCCGGGAGAACGGGACCGTTTCGCTGGACTGCCGGGCGCTGCTGGACGTTCCGCTGGCGGCAGCGGAGGAGGCAGTGCTGGCCATGATGGCCGCCGTAGCCGGCTGCCGCAAGGACCTGGGCCTTGTTCACGCCGAGTCGGTGATGGAGCTGGCCCGGCAGGGGCGGGAGGGCGCGAGGCTTTCCTTGCCTTACGGGCTGACCGCCTGTATCCGCGGCGGCACCCTGGTGATCGCGGCCGCCGGCCCACCGGAGGGGAGATGCCCCCTGGAGCCGGGGCGGAGCGTCCACTGGGGGGGCTATACCCTGACTTTGCACACCAAGCCGACGGGGGAGGGCCTGGCCCTAAGCCTGTCGGAGGATACACCGCTGTGGGTGGGGGCTTGTCCGCCGGCTGGACGGCTGGATCTGCCCGGCGGGCGAGGCAGCCGCAGCGTCAAGCGGCTGTGCCTGGACCGGCGGATCTCCCTGGCGGAGCGGGACGGCCTTCCGGCCATCTACGCCGGGCAGACTCTGGCTGCCGTCTGGCCCCTGGGGACGGACCGGGCCTTTGGACCCAGAGAAAAGAAACGGGACTTTTTTATTCAAATCATTCATAATACAGAGGAGAAGCGTCATGAACAGTGAAATGGAGAAAGATATCCTGAAGGTTTTGGTTACCGAAGAGGAGCTGCGCCAGCGGATCGGGGAGCTGGGGGAGGAGCTGTATCAGCGCTTTGAGGGGAAGAATCCCCTGTTTTTAGGCGTGCTGAAGGGCTCTTTCATCTTTATGGCCGACCTGGTGCGGACGGCCCAGGTGAAAAGCGATGTGGAGTTTATCGCTGTGTCCTCCTATCAGAATGCCACGGTGTCCTCCGGCCGGGTGCAGATTACCCATGACCTGCAGCAGGATATCACCGACCGGCATGTGATCATTGTGGAGGATATCCTGGACTCCGGCAATACCCTGGCCTTTTTGAAGAACTATCTCTTGACCAAGGGTGCCAAGGACATCACCATCGTGACGCTTCTAGATAAGCCCGCCCGCCGCACCAAGGCGATCACGGCGGACCTGGCCGGCTTCGTGGTCCCCGACGAGTTCGTGGTGGGCTATGGGCTGGACTATTGCCAGCAGTACCGGAACATGCCGTACATCGGTGTACTCAAGCCGGAGGTCTACTCCAACTGAGAAGAGCGTTCCGGGGGAAAGGAGAAACCAACCGTGCAAAGAGGAAAAACTTCCAATCTGAGCTTTCTGCTGCTGCTTTTGGTGATCGTGGCGGGGGCCTCCTACCTGTGGCAGAGCAGCGAGGCGCAGGAGAAGCTGGAATATTCCGAGGTGTACCAGCTCTTTGAACAGGAAAAGGTAGAAAGCTTCGCCATCTCCAGCAACTATGTGCTGACCATGAACCTGAGCAGCAAGTTCCGGGGGCAGGAAACCGTCAGCTACAAGCTCTATGATTTCGACCTATTCTACGACGATTTCAATGAACTGGTGCAGGAGCAGTACGCCAAGGGCATCATCACCGAGTACGACTATCCCCCCGCACCCACCACCAACTGGCTGCAGCTGCTGCTGCCTTCGCTGGTGGTAGCTCTGATCCTGGGCGGGATCTGGTATTTCATGTTCCTGCGGGCCAACAGCGGCGGCGGGGGAGACCGGATGGCCAAATTCGGCAACGCCCGGGTCCGCACTCTCTCGGAGCAGGACCGCAAGGTGACCTTTGACGACGTGGCTGGCGCCGCGGAGGAAAAGGAGGAGCTCCAGGAGATCGTGGAGTTTCTCCGCTCGCCCCAGCGCTATATGGCCCTGGGCGCCCGGATCCCCAAGGGCGTACTGCTGGTGGGCCCTCCGGGCACCGGCAAGACTCTGCTGGCTAAGGCCGTGGCCGGCGAGGCGGGGGTCAGCTTCCTGTCCATTTCCGGTTCCGACTTTGTGGAGCTGTATGTGGGCATCGGCGCTTCCCGGGTGCGGGACCTGTTTGAGCAGGCCAAAAAGCAGGCTCCGGCTATTGTCTTCATCGACGAGATCGACGCCGTGGGCCGCCAGCGGGGCACCGGCCTGGGCGGCGGACACGACGAGCGGGAGCAGACCCTCAACCAGCTGCTGGTGGAGATGGACGGCTTTTCTATCAACCAGGGGGTCATCGTCCTGGCGGCCACCAACCGGGCCGACGTGCTGGATCCGGCGCTGCTGCGCCCCGGCCGCTTTGACCGGCAGGTCTATGTGGGATTGCCGGATATCCGGGGCCGGGAGGAGATCTTGGCAGTCCATGTGAAAAACAAGCCCCTGTCCGAGGAGGTGGACCTCAAGTCCATCGCCCAGGGCACCCCGGGCTTTACCGGCGCGGATCTGGAAAATCTGGTGAACGAGGCGGCGCTGCTCGCCGCCCGCCGGGGCGGCAAGTTCATCACCATGGCCGACCTGAAAGAGGCGGAGCTGAAGGTGATCGCCGGCCCGGAGAAGAAGAGCCGGGTCATTCCGGAGCACGAGCGGGAGCTGACCGCCTATCACGAGGCGGGCCACGCGGTGGTGATGCAGCTGCTGCCCAACCACGATCCGGTTACTCAGATCTCCATCGTGCCCCGGGGGCAGGCCGGCGGCATGACCATCTCCATGCCAGAGGAGGACCGCTCCTATCTCTCCAAGCGCTATATGGAAGATCAGATTGTGGCCCTGCTGGGCGGGCGCGTGGCAGAGAAGCTGGCTCTGGGCGACATCTCCACCGGCGCCTCCAACGACATCCAGCGGGCCAGCCAGATTGCCCACAAAATGGTGGCGGTCTACGGCATGAGCGAGAAGATCGGCACTGTTTCGTTCGAGAGCGGGCGGGATGAGGTGTTCATTGGCCGGACCATGACCCAGGGGCGCAGCTATTCCGAGATGGTAGCTGCCCAGATCGACGAGGAGGTCAAGGCCATGCTGGCCAAGGCCTGTGCCCGCTGTGAAGAGCTGCTCAAGGCCCACCGGACGGAGCTGGACCAGATCTCCCGCTACCTGCTGGAGCATGAGACCATGGATCGGGAGGCATTTTTGCAGATCTTCGACCAGGAACAGCCCGCATTGTCTGCGGACAACGCATAAGCCGGGGAAAAACCGGCCCTGGGAAACAGGGAAATCGGGATTTTGCCCAGCAAAACCGGGGAAGATAAAAAAATTTCCGATGGCTTTCTGGCAAAATTGCCAAAAAACACTGTCCCTGAATGGAAGACAGAAAAAGGTATGACTTTTCAAAAATTCCGGGAAGTGTCCTTGGTACAGGGACATGTGATTTAGATACGCAGAAAGAAGCCGCGCATTTGGCAAAATGCTGCGGCTTCTTTCTGTATATAATTCATCTTGAATAAAACTTCAAAATTCCTTAAAATACTACCCATGTCCCGGACGGCCTGGGAAAAAGCCGGCCGTTTCGGAGTATTTTGGATTTAGGAGGAAGAAAGATGAAAAAGTTCCTTGCTCTTGCATTGGCCCTTGCCATGAGCTGCGGCCTGATGAGCGGCTGCGGCAGCAGTGATGACGGCGGCAGCACCGACGGCGACAAGGTCGTCAAGATTGGCGTGTTCGAGCCTGCTTCCGGCGACTCCGCCTCCGGCGGCAAGAAGGAGATGCTGGGCATGCAGTATGCCCAGTCCGAGACTCCCACCGTGGAGATCGGCGGCGAGACCTATACCGTGGAGCTGGTGTATGCCGATAACGGCTCGGACACCTCCAAGGCTCCCACCGCAGCCACCCAGCTGACCAGCGAGGGCGTGAGCGTCATTCTGGGCTCTTACGGCTCCGGCGTGTCCATGGCTGCCGGCCCCATCTTCCGTGACGCTGGTATCCCCGCTATGGGCGTGACCTGCACCAACCCCAACGTCACCGCCGGCAACGATTTCTATTTCCGTATCTGCTTCCTGGATCCCTTCCAGGGTACCATCCTGGCCAACTTCGCCAAGGATAAGTTTGCCGCTCAGAAGGCCTATCTGCTGGGTGAGCAGGGCAACGAGTATGACCAGGGCCTGATTACCTTCTTTGAGCAGGCCTTTACCGCCGCCGGCGGCGAGGTCATCAAGGACTCCTTCCCCAAGAACAACTCCGACTTCACCTCTTACCTGAATAAGGCCAAGAGCGAGGGGGCCGACGTCATCTTCACCCCCGTGTCCATCGCTTATGCCACCCAGATCGTCTCCCAGGCTGCCAACCTGGGCATCGAGATCCCCTTCCTGGGCTCCGATACTCTGGACGACAACAAGGTCGTAGAGGCTGCCAAGGGCACCAACGTCCAGCTGTATGTGTCCACCTTCTATCAGGAGGGCGGCAATCCTGAGTTCGACGCCGGCATCAAGGAGTATATCAACGCCAACGCCGACGCCAAGACCGCCAACGGCGGTGACGACACCATCTCCGCTGTGACTGCCATGGGCTATGACGCCTATCATGTGGCTCTGGAGGCCCTGAAGGCCGCCGGCTCCACCGATCCCGCCGCCGTGCAGGAGGCCCTGTGGGGCGCGAGCTATGACGGTGTGTCCGGCCACATCGCGTTCGACGATACCAACGGCGACGCCGTCCGCGACACTGCCTACATCAAGGTGTGCGACACCGCGACCGGCTCCTGGAAGCTGGAGAAGTCCCAGACCGCCTGATCATGAAATGAAACTGCTTGGCGGGGGCTCAACACCCCCGTCAAGCGCTGTTGTATCCGACTGTTCGGTATTCCTGCTTTTGGGCTGTCCTGAAAGGAACGGCAGCGGGGTTCTTTTCATGACCGCCCAAAGTTGAAGTAAGGGAGGAAATCTTTGTGGAATATGCCATTTCCGTGCTGCTCTCCGGCATCTCCGTGGGGGGACAGTACGCCCTGATCGCCATCGGCTATACCCTGGTGTACGGCATCCTGCGCCTGATCAACTTCGCCCACGGCGACGTGTTCATGGTGGCGGGCCTGATCGGCATCTATCTCAGCGCCAGCGGCATCCCTTTGTATCTGACGTTGGCCCTGGCCATCATCCTGACGGTGATCTTGGGCTTTACCATCGAGCGGGTGGCTTATAAGCCCCTGCGCAGCGCACCCCGTATGAGCGTGATGATCTCCGCCATCGGCGTGAGCTATCTGCTGCAAAATACCGCCACCTTTGTCACCGGCGGCCAGCCCATGAACTATGTGAAGGTGCCGGCCCTGTCCAAGATGGTGAGCATCGGCGGCGCCTCTACCTCCATGGTGACGGTGATCACCCCCGTGCTGGTGCTGGCGCTGGTGCTGGCCCTGGTCATGCTGATCAACCACACCAAGGTGGGCATGGCCATGCGGGCTGTGGCCAAGGACTTTGAGACCAGCCAGCTGATGGGCATCAAGATCAACAACGTCATCTCCATGACCTTCATCATCGGCTCGGCCCTGGCCGCCCTGGGCTCCATTCTGTACTTTACCAATTACCCCTACATTACCCCCGCTGCCGGTGCCATGCCCGGCCTGAAAGCATTTGTGGCGGCGGTGTTCGGCGGAATCGGTTCCATTCCCGGCGCGGTGATCGGCGCCTTCATCATCGGCATCTGCGAGAACGTCATCAAGGCCCTGCCCTTCGAGGGGGCCACCACCTTCGTGGACGCCTTCACCTTTGCTCTGCTCATCGTGGTCCTGGTGGTCAAACCCACGGGATTGTTTGGTGAGAAGGCCACGGAGAAAGTGTAAGGGGGCGAGCGGGAATGATTCAGAAAAAGAAAGTCAGCCGGGAAACGCTGCTGTGCCTGGTAGGCGCTGTGGCGGCCCTGGTGATTGTCACGGTGCTGGAAAACACCATTGGCCCCTCTGGCCAGCTGTTCATCGTGCTGAAAAAGGGCGCGGTGTATTCTCTGGCAGCGGTGTCTTTGAACCTGCTTAACGGCTTTACCGGCCTGTTCTCTCTGGGCCACGCCGGCTTCATGCTGCTGGGCGCCTATACTTACGCGATTTTGACGGTGCCCGTCTCCGCTAAGGACGCGGTGTATTACCTCTTCGGCGGATCCGCTGTGAAGTTCTCCCTGCCGGACATCTTTTACGGGATTTTCGGTTCCGAGGGAGCCGGCGGCATGGCGGCCCTGACTCTGGGCGTGCTGCTGGCCATTATCCTGGGCGGCCTGGTGGCGGCCTTCTTCGCCTACCTCATCGGCCTGCCGGTGCTGCGCCTGAAGAGCGACTATCTGGCCATCGCCACGCTGGGCTTTGCGGAGATTATCCGGGCCATCTTCCAGTGGCAGGCCTTGGGGCCTGTCACCAACGGCGCCAATATGATCACGCAGATCCCCACCTTCTCCAGCTTCAACATCCGGCTGGGATCCGGAAAGACGCTGTATCTGGCCACCTTCTTCCCCTTCCTGATCCTGATTTTGTGCTTGGTGGTCATCGTTATGCTGATCAACTCCTCCTACGGCCGGGCCTTCAAGGCCATCCGGGAAGATGAGGTCGCGGCGGAGGCCATGGGCATTAACCTGGCCCGCCACAAGCGGCTGTCCTTTTGCATCAGCTCCTTCTTCGCCGGCATCAGCGGCGCCCTGTTCGCCATGTACGCCAGCAATGCCCAGGCCATGGTGTATACCTCTACCATGACTTATGAGATTCTGCTGATCGTGGTCATCGGCGGCATCGGCTCCGTCTCTGGCAGCGTGCTGGCCACGTTCCTGTATGTGGCCTGCTCGGAGTGGTGGCTCCGCGGCCTGGATATGGGCAAGTTCCTGGGTATCCAGTCGGGCCTCTTCCGCAGCGGCTTCCGCATGGTGGTCTTCTCCGTGGTCATCATGATCGTGGTGCTGTTCTTCCGGCGGGGCATCATGGGTGACAAGGAGTTTACGGATCTGCTGTTCCGGCGCCGAAAAAAGCAGAAAGCAAAGGAGGCGGCGAAATGAGTGAGAATGTTCTTCGTCTGGAGCATGTCA
The DNA here is from genome assembly GCA_020025415.1 of Oscillibacter sp. Taxonomy (GTDB): domain Bacteria; phylum Bacillota; class Clostridia; order Oscillospirales; family Oscillospiraceae; genus Oscillibacter. The sequence goes on from JAHHSB010000028.1 coordinate 11,358, forward strand.
CCATGCAGTTCGGCGGCGTGGTGGCAGTCAATGACCTGAATATGGAGGTCAACAAGGGCGAGATCGTGGCGCTCATCGGCCCCAACGGCGCCGGCAAGACCACCGCCTTCAACTGCATCACCGGCGTGTACCAGCCCACTAACGGCCTGGTCAGCTTCCAGGGCCGCCCCATGGTCCGCAACCACCCCCAGGGCAAGATGGCCAAGACCTATGCCGGGGAGAACGCCCTGCGCTATACCGCCCAGTACAGCGTGGAGGCTCCGGAGGCCAAGGCAGCCATGGAGGCCGAGACCGACCCGGAGAAGAAGATGCAGATGCATCAGGCCTATGACCAGGCCCTGCAGGCCCGGAAGGAGGAGGCTCTCCGGCTGGACAGCTATGCCTTCACCTCCAAGGTGCTTGCGCCAACCCCGGACCAGATCACCCATCTGGGCATCGCCCGTACCTTCCAGAATATCCGGCTGTTTTCCAAGCTCTCCGTGCTGGAGAATGTGCTGATTGCCAAGCATATGCGGGCCAAGCAGAACGTCTTTTCCGCCACCTTCCGTCTCAACCGCAAGGAAGAGGAACGGATGCAGCGGGAGGCGCTGGATCTGCTCAAAGAGCAGAATCTGGAGCATCTGAAAGATGAAGTGGCCGGCTCTTTGCCCTACGGGCTGCAGCGCCGGCTGGAGATCGCCCGCGCCCTGGCCACCGCGCCCGAGCTGCTGCTGCTCGACGAGCCGGCAGCGGGCATGAATCCGCAGGAAACGCTGGAACTGGCGGACTTTATCCATCGGATCCGGGATGAGTACAATTT
>JAHHSB010000029.1 GCA_020025415.1 Oscillibacter sp.
CCTTCGGTTCCGCCTGGGTGTAAAAGCCAATATAGTAGACCTCCATTCCAAGAGAATGGGTGCCAGTTTGGACGGTCAGGAACTGCGTCATCACGGAATGGTTGGGCACCTTGCCCTCTGAGAAATCCCGATCTAAAAACTCTGTTACCACTTTCCGATAGCGCTCATATGCCGCTGCATCATCCACATCCGGAAGTGTTTCTACATCCAATTCCGGGTCATTGGCGCACTGCACCAGCTGCCATAGTTCTTTAGATTGCACCGAAACTGGGTCCAGGTAGTACTGTTTTCCTCGTAGCTCCACAAGTTCAGGGTTTTGCAAACCGCAGCGGAATGTCACTTGCTCCTGCTGGCTTTCTTCCGGATACTGCAGATTCACCGTCATCTCCCAAATAGGGTCAGTTAAGGCTTCTCCTACAAAAGTGGGACTCCGGAACACTTCCTGCAACAAGGCCTGCACCGCAGGCTCCGACAAATTTCTGCCCTCTACCTCAAGTACATCGCCATCCCGCAGGAGCGTGGCAACTGTCTTTGATTCCTCTGGTTCTTGTTTAGATTTTCCCTGATTCCAGAAAAAGAGTCCTGCAGCAACCAGGAGCACCAGCAAAAAACCGCCTGTCCAAATTTTCTTTCTCATATTCAGCCCTCCAACAACGACTCTAAACTTTTTTCCATGGTTACGGTCATCCTGGGCAGATCATACAGCCCTTTCCGTAGATCTCCTACTCCATTTTGTGTAACAGCAGTTACAGAAAACAGCTGATGAATCAACTCATCCGCTTCCGCCTCTTTGATGCCAAAGGGATAGGCAAAAAACACAGGAGCCTGGCCAATTTCCTGCTGGATGAGGTCATAGCTTTTCTGAATATCATCCAGCACTCTGCTCTCAAACTCCGAATCACTTTCCTTGGGGTCCCGCTGAATGCCATTGATTCCGTCTGGGTTAAAAGAACCACCTAAGTCCCCCAGATTGTGTCTCTGATAGGTATGAGAACCAATTTCCACCAAGCCGGAGTCCACCATTTCTCGGCACATCTCCCAGCTGAGGAAGTTGGAGGCGTGGATGTCCTGCATTAGCACCATATTAGAAATGACTACCTTCATGTGATACCGCTCCAGCAGCGGATAAAGCAGATCATAGTTGCTGCGGTAGCCGTCATCAAAGGTAATTAAAACTGTCTTTTCCGGCAAAGCATCAAGACTGAGCAATTCACGAGGCAGGATGCTGTGGTATCCATGCTCCGTAAGCCATTGAAAATCCGCTTCCAGACGGCCAATGGTCACCGTCATGTCATTGCAGGGTTGCCCATCCTCAACAACATGATGATACATCAACACCGGCAACTGCTGGTCCCGTGGAATGGTATGCCTCCATTGCCGCCAGCAAAGTCCCGTGACAACCACAACCAAAACTGCTATAACGATCCAGTAACGTTTCTTTCTCACCAGAATCTCTTCCTCTCAGAATTATTTCCCAAAAGTCTATATGATGTAGACCTCCTTCATCAAGAGAAAGTCTACATCATATAGATCTCTTGTGTCAAGAAGAATCTACATCATATAGACTTACATTGACAAACGCCGCTGATCTGAGATAGACTGAATATGGAAATACAAACTCAGTTGAGGAGGAATACACGATGGAGCAACTCCATATGGGGGAAATTGAAACGCGGTTTGCTGATCTGATTTGGCAGAGAGAGCCCATCAGCTCCGGCGAGCTGGTACAGTTGGCGGACAAGGAGCTGGGATGGAAGAAATCCACCACATACACCGTACTAAAACGGCTGTGTGAGCGCGGAATCTTCCGCAACGAGGGCGGAACTGTAACCTCCTGCATGAGCCGGGAAGCGTTTTTTGCCGCCAGATCTGTTAATTTTGTCGACCACTCCTTCCACGGCTCTCTGCCGGCCTTTCTCACTGCCTTTACCAGCAAAAAGAAACTGTCACAGCCGGAAATTGAAGCACTGAGGGAATTGATTGACTCACAAGAGGGGGATTGATTCCGATGCGGGAGATCTTTTCTCTTTTTCTGCATATGAGTTGGACGGGAAGCATCGTCATCCTCGTTGTTTTGCTTCTCCGGGTTGCGCTGCGGCGTGTCCCCCATAGCATCTCTTTTGCCCTTTGGTCCATTGTCCTGTTTCGTCTGCTCTGTCCGGTATCTTTAACAGTGGAACACGCGCCAATCTCCATGGCGAATCCATCCAGCCAGCAGGTTGCTCCCGGGATGAGCACTCTGGTTCCGCCGACTGTTTCCGTGCCTGCGGAAGGATTCCGGCCGTCATCTCTCCCCACTGCCGGGACAGAATCTCCATGGGTTTGGATGGATGCACTGGCCTGGATTTGGTTTGCAGGGGCAGTCCTCTTTTTGACAGCAATACTGTTCTCTATTTGCAGGACCAAGCTAAAATTGAGGGAGTCCATTCGGCTCCGTTCTCATGTTTACGTCTCAGATCAATTTACGGAGCCATTTAGCTTCGGCCGAAACATCTACCTCCCTTTCAATCTGGATCCGTCAAAGCAGACCTACATCCTGTTGCATGAGCAAGCTCATATCCGCCGCGGAGACCCAATCTGGAAAGTGTTGAGTCTTGTGGCCCTAGCTCTTCATTGGATGAATCCTCTCTGCTGGCTGGCCTATCACCTTGCAGTCCGGGACATGGAAATGAGCTGCGATGAAGCGGTGCTCAACAAACTGAATCACGACGGCAGAGCGGCATACTCCACACTTCTGCTGAATCTGGCAACCGGTCAAAGCATCGGCGGGACTGTTTTGCCCTTTGCAGAAGACTCCCCTAAAAAGCGCATCCAAAATATCCTGAAATGGAAAAAGCCCTCCACAAGACAATTCCTGTTTTTTACCGTGATTGCTACGGTGATCATGGTATTATTGGCGGTAAATCCCACAGGCTCTCCCACCAGCGACGCATCAGACGCTCCCCAAGCTCCCTTGCTTGTCTGCCTGCGCACTGGAGAAATTTTAGACGCTGACGGGGAAAATCTGCCCTCCCTGCATGTGATGGAGTCGCTGTTTCATGAGGAATTCCGAAACCCGATTCTTGCAGAACAGCCTCCCATCGACATTGTTTGGAAACTCAGCGTGAAGATGACGTGCCCAATCAGCCTAGACGAGGAGACCATCACGCTGCAATGCGGCCTTCTTGCTCCAAACGTGGTTCAGGTACAGGGGGAGGAAGCAGATGCCTCACCTTTGGTGATTCAGTCCGAGGGTCTCTATGAGTTAGTTCAGCACGCACAGGACCCGGACTTTAACCTTGAGAAAGTGCCGTATATTGATGATCCGGATGCTTATGGGCGATATCATCCCATTGTTGTCGCGTTTTTGGCCCGTGATCTTGGTAAAAATGGCATCCACACTCAATCCACCCTAACGCAATTTCTGGCCGTCAGAACCGCTCCTCATCCGCTGGATGTCAAGGTGTACTATGTTGGCTACTATGCGGTTGCGGACCCCCTTGAAAAGACCGCTGAGCTCCTTTCTGGAGATGTGAAAGTGGACCACAGCGGCAGAATCTATGAGTTAGAGCCTCGGCAGAGTTTGGTCACCGTGGAGGATGTGCCCATTGGCTTTGTGTCAGAGGACTGGCTTCGCAGCAACGATTTGAATTACGATACCCATGAAGCTCTCATCGATGCGGTTCTTGAGGAAGGTCTTTCGGTTTCTTCGTTGCGTTCCTGACACAACCATATCCCGCAAAAGAATTGACTTTGGTTCATGACGAATGCTTTTATGATCACATAAATAAACCGGTCTGCCCACAATGTGAGCAGACCGGCTCATTTTATAGAGTGTTAGAATTATTTTGATAGTCCTAACCGTTCGCCTCACTCTTTGAATTTCTCTTGCAAACCCTCCAAGCCGTTCTTGGCTTGCTGAATCATTTCCTCGTGGGTATAGACATTTCACTGAGGATTTTCTTCTGCAAGGTCCAGCGACATAAAACCGCCTTGGAAATACTTGCCCGGATCAATATTTAAATTTTCTCCACATTCTGCCGCCAAATCGTATCATGGAGATCTCCGGACTGGTCTATTGCATGGACTACGGCGGCACCATGGTGCTGCATCAGGCACACACCATGGCAGCCGAGAAAAACTGCTTCATGTGCGGCACGTACAAAAAGTAGGGAAAAGAGGTCTGCACAGCCCCACTACATTCGGGAGCAAGAGCTGGCGGCGATCCTGCTGGATAACATCCGGCGGGGACCTGTCTTACCAGAGAGCATGAAGAGCAGTTTGCCCGGTGTATTCAGAAGAAGCACCATAAGGCGCAGCAGAAGGAAATGAACAAGCTGCAAAAGCAGATCGCAGCAATGGAAAAGCGGCAGAGTGAGCTGACGGCAGAACTCCTCCATACCTTCATTGAACACGTAGAGGCAGGAGGACGCTCGGCCAAATACTCCCGCAGCGCTACGCAGGAGATCAAGATCTACTACCGTGGCGTAGGTCTGATCGACATTCTTCCGGAAAGTCTCCGGAAGAAACCTAGCCACGAGGTTGCATAAACAAAAAGCAGGCGGCTGTGCCGAAACACAGCCGCCTGCCATAGGAGCAAATCTTAAATTGATAGGATCCCACAAAATGTCCTTATGGAACCTCCCAGAAGGGCACGGCGCTTTCGTTCTCTCTCATGGCTCTCAGGCCTGGGGCTCTTCCGGCTCTTTCGGCTCTTTCGGCTCCTCCGGCTCTTCCGGCTCCGTCCAGTCCCGCAGATACAGCAGCGTTACCCGCCAGCAGATCAGCAGCGTCATGCCAATGACGATCAGCTCCGTCACCGCCACGCTGGTAAGGATCCCCAGCTGATAGAGGGCGGCCACGGCGTCCACCGCGGCGTGGAGCCCCACGGCGTAGAAGTACCAATGCCGCTTTCCCTGGCGCTGGGCCGCTTGGAACACCACCACCGACAGGGCGATCTGCAGGGCCAGGGCCGTCAGGCGCTCCAGCCCCGGCACCAGAAAGGCCCACACCGGGGTGTAATACAGGCCAATGGCCGGAACGCTCCCCCCGCTGTAATAATACTGGGCAGCCGCCGTCAGTCCGCCGGCCTGGTTGAATTCCACCGCCAGCAGGATATAGACCACCATGTTGATGCCGCAAAGCAAGATGGCCTCGATGCCGCCGTGGCCGATGCCGTACATCACGCCGGTGGCCCGGCTGTCATACTTTTTCAGCAAAAAGCGGAACGAGAGGTAGCGGCCGGTCTCCTCAAACAATCCGGCAGCCAGGGAGACATAGAGGACGTACAGCCACGGCGTTCGGAGCACCACGCTCCCCTCGCCCAGCACCAGACCGTGAAGCATCCGCTCCAGCACCATCACAAACACCACAAACACCGCCGCGCCCAGAAAGGCCGCCCGCAGCGGGGCGTGGGTGCGGCGCTTCCATACGATCAGCAGCACCAGGGGCAGCAGGATACTGACGGCGGCGGAAGCAGCCATAGCTAGGATCTGCAGATTGGATATCATGCTGGGGATTCCTCCTTTTTCTTCTTCAGCACCCGCCGGGATGCCGTTTCTTTTTCGATCAGCCCTGCCGTGATCAGGGACATGGCGTAAACCTCCTCGGCGCTGCAGCCCCGGGACAGGTCGTTGATGGGCGCGCCCAGGCCCTGGAGAATGGGACCGTAGGCCCGGAAGCCGCCCAGGCGCTGGGCGATCTTATAGCCAATGTTGCCGGCGTTCAGGTCGGGGAACACAAAGGTGTTGGCCTGGCCCGCCACCGGGGAGCCGGCACACTTGATCCCCGCCACCGCGGGGGACACGGCGGCGTCAAACTGCAGCTCGCCGTCGATAGCCAGCTCCGGAGCCGCGGCCTTGGCCTTGGCGGCAGCAGCGCGCATCTTGTCCACGTCCTCACCCTTGCCGGAGCCCAGGGTGGAGTAGGACAAAAAGGCCACCTTGGGATCCATGCCGAAGCGGCGGGCGGTGGCGGCAGTCTCCAGGGCAATCTCCACCAGCTCATCCTCCGTGGGCTTGATGTTGATGGCGCAGTCGCCCATGGCCAGCATCTCCTGGCCACGCTCCCCCTCCCGGATGAGAATGAAGCAGGAGGTCACCGCGCTGCAGCCGGGCTTGGTGCGGATGATCTGCAGGGCCGGGCGCACGGTGTCCGCCGTGGAATAGGTTGCGCCGCCCAGCAGGGCGTCTGCCGCCCCCATCTTCACCAGCATGGTGCCGTAGTAGTTGCTCTTGGACAGCACCGCCCGGCACTCCCCAGGGCTCATCTTGCCCTTGCGCAGTTCCGCCAGCTTGGCCACCATCTCATCCATCTTCGGATCCGTCTCCGGATCGCAGATTCGGGCACCATCCACGCAGAAGCCCCCCTGGGCCGCGGCAGCCAGGACTCCTTCCTCCTTACCCACCAGCAGCGGGGTGACTTTCGTCTCTTTGAGCAGGCGTTCAGCCGCCTCCAGAATCCGGGGATCGGTGCCCTCGGTAAACACCAGCGTGCAGGGCCGCTGGCGCAGCTTCTTTTCCAATGTCTCAAACATCTGGGTCCCTCCTTATCTTCCTGGATATTCCTTTGATGGTATACATTTATGATACACGGCTGGCGGGAGGGCCGTCAATCAAAAAAACGCCCGATTGACGGGAAAATCCGCCTCTCTTTCTGGGCATTTTATCAATTTTGTCTATGCCCCTTCCACATCTTGTGATGCCTCAAAGCCCCGCACCGCAAGGAATAGATGGATTTTTTATGAAACTTGGGCTTGACGGGAGAGGGAAAAGGGGGTATCATGAGTGGTAACAATTTGTAACCGTTTTCAGTCCAAAGGAGATCTTCATGAACAGCGAACTGAAAAAGCCCCGTGACTGGACCGCCGCTCAGTGGCGTGAGCGGTTTCAGACGGATGCCAGAGTGTGGCTCTGTCGGCTCCGCCGCGGCGGCAATATAGTGAAGGCGCGGCTGCACATCGCAGCCGTTAACCCCCAGAGGACCGAAACCGCCGACAAGGCGGCGGAGGCCCGGCCTGTGAAAATGCGGGCGGCAGCGAGAGCCGCCTCTGCCCGAAAGGCGGCACAGCCCGCCCCGGCCCAGTTTTCCGCCTCTGCCAAGCAGAAGCTGACCCGGGTCCGCCAGCGCTGGCATCAGCTGCTGGGTGAAAAGCGGACCCGCCGCTTCCCGGAATCTGACCGGCTGCCGGTACAGCTGCTGCTGATGACCTGGGGGCTGGTACCCATGGCCGCCGACCGGCTGCGGGAACTGACCTGGGATCAGCGCCGCCGGGTGGCCGACAAGCTCCATCAGGCGCGCAGCTGGAGCCAAAAGCGCTTCCACCTCCGCCCCGCTGGATTCCTGGGCGCGGCGGCCCTGGTGGCCGTGGTGGCCCTGTTCTTCTCATTCTACACCTTCGGCACCACGGTGATTTACGATGGTGAGCAGGTAGCTACCGTGACCTCCCGTTCCACGGTGCGGGATGTCTGCGACCAGCTGGAAACGGTCACCTCCTCCACCCTGGGGACCCGCTTTACCATTGACTCGGATCTGATCCAGTACAGCTCCGGCCTCATGCCTCGGCAGGAGGTGGTGGACGCTGACACCCTGGAGGAGGATCTGTCCAGTGAAATCGGCCTGGTCTCCTCCGGCTACGCCCTGTATGTGGACGGAGAGCTGGTGGGTGCCACCCCCTATGAAGGCGCGCTGGAAGAGCTGCTGGATCAGCTGAAGAAAAACGCCACCAACGAAAACACCATCTCCTGCGATTTCCAGGAAGAAGTGGAGATCCGGGAAGAATATGTGCCCGCCGGCAAGATCATGAACCTGGGCTATCTGGCGGAAATGCTTTACAGCACCAAGACCGAGGAAGTTACCTACACCGTTCAGGCGGGCGACACTTGGTCCGAGATCGCCAACTCCCACGGCATGACCTCCTCTGAGCTGCTGGCCATGAACCCCGGCTACGATGTGGACCGGCTGGCCATCGGCGAAGTGCTGACCCTGTCCGCCGCCGTCCCCTACCTGACCATCACAGTCACCCAGCGGGAGAGCTATGTGCAGGAGATCCCCTATGATGTGGAGTACGTGGACAGTCAGTACCTCTACAAGGGCGACTATAAAGTCCTCTCTGCCGGCAAATACGGCTCCGCCGACGTGGTGGCCAACGTCACCTATGTCAACGGCGAAGAAGTCAAGCGGGAAGTGCTCTCCTCCGTGGTGCTGGTCAATCCCGTTACGGAACAGCAGGCCCGGGGCACCAAGGAGCGGCCCACCTGGCTGCCCACCGGCTCCTTCCGCTGGCCCTGCTCCGGCTCTATCACCTCTTACTTTGGTTATCGTTCCTCTCCCGGCGGCATTGGTTCCACCAACCACAAGGGTCTGGACATCGCCAACAGCTACCGCACTCCCATCTACGCCGCCGACGGCGGTACGGTGATTTACGCCGGCTGGATGGGCGGCTACGGCTATGCGGTGAAGATCGACCATGGCAACGGCTATGTGACCCTGTACGGCCACAACAGCAGCCTGCTGGTGTCTGCCGGCGACCATGTTTACAAGGGTCAGCAGATCGCCAGAATGGGCTCCACCGGCAACTCCACCGGCAACCACTGCCACTTTGAAATCCACTACAACGGCGCTCTCAAGAACCCGCTGAACTACCTGTAAGCCCCATCAAAATATGACCCCCGGAGCGCCCGCCTTTGCGGGAACTCCGGGGGCTTTTTCATGCGGGTGACCAGAGGGGATACAAAAAGGACACCCCAAAGGGTGTCCTTCTGGTTCGACGTGATCAGCCAATCTTGTTGAGCTTCAGGGTCAGAGCGCTCTTCTTGCGAGCGGCCATGTTCTTGTGCAGAACACCCTTGGCAGCTGCCTGATCAACTTTCTTGACTGCAACCTTGTAAGCGCCATCGGCCTCGGTGCGATTGCCTTCTGCGGCAGCGGCCTCGAACTTCTTGATAGCGGTCTTCAGTTCGGACTTCGCAGCCTTGTTGCGGGCATTTCTCGCTTCAGCGACCAGGACGCGCTTTTTGGCAGACTTAATATTCGGCAAACCAAACACCTCCTTAGGCAAATTCGCCCAGTGGTTTTCCACCGTGCAGAATGATATTTTAGCAGTTAAACTTCAAAAAATCAAGGGGTTTTTCAGAATTTCTGTTTCTTTTTTTGTATATGGCCCTCTCGGGTGCAAAAGCTAAGGCTAAGGCACAAGATTTGGTAGCAGCAGAAAGGAGCAGCATACAAGATGTTTAGCAAACGCACGGATCTGGCCCTGGAGGCTCATGAGCTTTTTCAGGAAAGCGCAGAAAAAACCACCCGTTTAGAGGGCGTCCGGGCCGTCCGCCGGCAGAAAGAGGGCTATTCCACCACCCGGGTGGAGATCCTCAACGCCGCCGGCGCCAAAGCCCTGGGCAAGCCCATAGGCGTGTATATGACCCTGGACCTGAGCTCGTTCTGGCAGCGCAAGCCGGAGTTTTTCGAGCGGGCGGTGCGGCTGCTGGGGGCAGAACTCAAAGAGCTGATCCCCGACGCCGGCTCCGCCCTGGTGATCGGCCTGGGCAACGCAGCCATGACGCCGGACGCAGTGGGCCCCCGGACGGTGGACCATGTGCTCATCACCCGGCACCTGCTCTCGGCCATGCCCCGCCAGTTCGCCGGATTCCGTCCGGTGGCCGGCTTCCGCACCGGGGTGCTGGGCACTACGGGGGTAGAGTCGGCAGAAGCGGTGCGAGCCTTGGTGCGGGAGACCCGGCCGGACTTCGTCATCGCCGTGGACGCTCTGGCCGCCCGGCGGATGAACCGGGTATGCACCACAGTGCAGCTGTCCAACACCGGCATCGTCCCCGGCTCCGGCGTGGGCAACCACCGGGCCGCCCTGACGGAGAAGACCCTGGGTGTGCCCGTCATTGCCCTGGGCGTCCCCACGGTGGTGGAGGCGGCCACCCTGGCAGCCGACCTGCTGGAAGAAGCCGGGGTCACCGAGCTGGACGCAAAAAAGCTCCAGGGGAAAAACCGGGCCATGATGGTCACCACCCGGGACATCGACGACCGGGTCCACAATCTTTCCAAGGTACTGGGCTACGGCATCAACTGGGCCCTGCAGGACCTGGAGATCGAGGAGATCAACACCCTGCTGAGCTGACGCTCACGCCAGCACCAGGCCCACGGGGCAGTGGTCGCTGCCGGTGACCTGATCATAGATCCCCGCGGCCTGTACCCGCTCCAGCAGCCGCTCGGAGACGATAAAATAGTCGATCCTCCACCCCACGTTCCGCTCCCGGGCCTTCATCCGGTAGCTCCACCAGGAGTACTGGACGGTGTCCGGGTGCAGGCGGCGGAAGCTGTCGGCAAAACCGGCGGAGAGCAGGGCGGTCATCTTCTCCCGTTCCTCGTCGGTAAAGCCGGGGTTGCGGCGGTTGGTCTTGGGATTTTTCAGGTCGATCTCCTGGTGCGCCACATTCAGATCCCCGCAGAGCACCACCGGCTTGACGGCATCCAGCTGCTGCAGGTACGCCCGGAAGTCATCCTCCCAGCTCATGCGGTAGTCCAGGCGTTTGAGCCCGTCCTGGGAGTTGGGCGTGTAGCAGCACACCAGGTAAAAGTCCGGGTACTCCACCGTAATGACCCGCCCCTCATGGCGGTGAACCTCCTCACCGAAGTCATAGCTCACCGACAGGGGCTCCGTCCGGGTGAACACTGCGGTGCCGGAGTAGCCGGCCTTGTCGGCGCTGTTCCAGAAGCGGGTGTAGCCCGGCAGGTCGAATTCCGCCTGCTCGGGGCGCATTTTCGTCTCCTGCAGGCAGATGACGTCCGCGTCCGAGGCGGCGCAGAAGTCCAAAAAGCCCTTGCCCAGGCAGGCCCGCAGGCCGTTGACGTTCCAAGATACCAGTTTCATGGCAGTTTCCTTTCCGATTGGGGATTTTTCTTCATTATACGCACTCCCGGGTCAAAAAACAATCTCGTTCCCCACAAGCTTTTGGAGCAAAGCAAAAACAAGAAAATGTCTTATCCGGAAGATGCACAGCGTGAAGCACAGTGCGCAGCACCGCGGCCTGCAGAACATGACTTTGGGCAGCCCCGCGGGGCATA
>JAHHSB010000003.1 GCA_020025415.1 Oscillibacter sp.
ATGGACTGCATCGCGGAAACGGCAGCGTCTCCCGCCGGCTGGGCAGAATCGCTCTCCTGGGCACCGCAGCCCAGCAATGTCAGCGTCAGCACCGCCGCCCCAATCAAAGCCACCCGCTTTTTCACGATCCAGCCTCCTTCCTATTTTGTCCATCCAGCCTTTCTATTTTCATTGTAAGGGAAGCATTTCGTACTTTCAATAAAAAGTTTTCAATTTGTTAAAAATATAAACAAAGAAGCAAAAAAATCGGCCGTACCCAAATCCCAGGTCCGGCCGATAAATTTTTTTGAAACAGCGCCCCGCGGCGAACGTCCGCCGGCTGCCGGGCGGCAGATGGACGAAATGCCCACGCCCCGCTCTTTCCGCCTGTGCGGTATCGACCGGGGCAGGGGTATAAAAAAAAATCCACGCTTATCAGCGTGGCTTTCCTTCGTCCTTATCGATTGCTGGGCTCCCAGCTATCTTTATAGATCCAATCATCCAGATCCACCAGCTTGGTCTTATCGGTCATATACGCCGTCACCTCCTGTTACTATATATTTGCCCCTTGATTTATGTCAGCCAGCCATCGGCACGGGACATCTTGTTGCCTAAGCTGTCAGAGTAGGAGATCACGATCTGACCTATCACTCCAAAGGGCTTGAACGTCCGCTGGAAAGTCAGTCATTCATCCTCTTCTTTTATCAAGTCCTGTTTTGGGACTTGACTTTTTTTACGGGCTTTCTATCTGAATTCCACAAGTGCTATCTTAGGGTAAATTTCCGGGTTTGTCAAGTTTTGTCTGTATAGTTTACACAATATTAACATTTATTTTTATGTAATTTGCCAATTTCCCCTTCCTTGCGTTTCCCCTGGAGCGAGATTATAATACAGAGTATAAACTATTTATACTGTGAACTATTTGGGGAGGCGGCCATATGCATACAGAAGATTCCGCGAGACTGCGAGGGGAGCTGATCCGCTCGCTGGAGAGTATCTATGCCCTGGATGCCTTTGGCGCCCTGGCCAATCTGCTCCAGGGAGAGTCCCTGGTGCTCAAGTACCTGCTGGAATGCCGGGGCCAGCCGCTAAATCCCTCGGTTTTGAGTGAGAGGCTGCACCTGTCCCGTTCCCGGATCACGGGGGCGCTGCACTCCCTGCGCCGCAAGGGCTGGGTGGAAACGCTGCCTTCCTTGGAGGACCACCGGCGGCTGCAGGTGTTCATCACCGATTCCGGTGCCGCCCAGATCAGCGGCCAGCTGGCGGGGATGTCCGCCTATTTTGACCGGATGATCGCCGGCCTGGGGGCGGGGGATGCCTCCCAGCTGATCCACTTAATCGACCGCTGTGTCAGCGTGATGGAGGACTAATATGGCAGAGCAAGGCAACGCTTCTTTCGTGATTTTTGAAGATGTAAGCAAGATCTATCAGGTAGGCGAGGTGTCTATCCGGGCAGTGGACCATATCAGCTTCTCCATCGAAAGGGGGGAGTTTGTGGTGATCGTGGGCCCCTCCGGCGCCGGCAAGACCACAGTACTCAACATGCTCGGCGGTATGGACAGCTGCTCTTCCGGTTCCATTTTAGTGGACGGGAACCTGGTCAGCGGCTACACCCAGCGCCAGCTGACCACCTACCGCCGCCACGATATCGGCTTTGTGTTCCAGTTTTACAACCTGGTGCAGAATCTGACGGCCCTGGAAAATGTGGAGCTGGCCTCTGAGATCTGCCGGGACCCCCTGGATGCAGGCACCGTGCTGGACGAGGTGGGTCTGAGTGAGCGGAAGAACAACTTCCCCGGCCAGCTCTCCGGCGGCGAACAGCAGCGGGTGTCCATCGCCCGGGCCCTGGCCAAAAACCCCAAGCTGCTGCTGTGCGACGAGCCCACCGGCGCCCTGGACTATCAGACGGGCAAGGCCATTTTGAAGCTGCTGCAGGACACCTGCCGGGAAAAGGGGATGACGGTGATTGTCATCACCCACAACAGCGCCCTGTGCCCCATGGCCGACCGGGTCATCCGTATTAAAAACGGCACCGTGGCAGATATGCAGCTCAATCCCCAGCCCACTCCGGTGGAGGAGATCGAGTGGTGAGCCGCTTTTCCTCCACGCGGCATTTCCCCTGGAAAGGAGGCTCCGTTTCGGCGTGAAAGCGATTCAAAAAGACCTCTGGCGAGAGGTCAAAAATACCCAGAACCGATTTTTGTCCATTCTGATCCTGGTGGCGCTGGCGGTGGCCTTCCTCTCCGGCCTGCGGGCCACGGCCCCGAACATGAAGCGCACCTGCGACAGCTACATGGACGGGCAGAACTTTATGGATATCCAGATCCTTGCCACCCTGGGCATCACAGCCGAGGATGTGGCCGCGCTGCGGAAACAGCCCGGGGTGTCTGGCGCTGAGGGTGCCTACGTCATTGACGCCATGGCCAGCACCCAGGATCTGGACATCGTGACCAAGGTCTACTCCCTGCCCAGGGAGATCAACCAGCTCGCCGTCACCGAGGGCCGCCTGCCGGAGTCCGACGGCGAGTGCGCGGTGGAGAAAAAGCTGCTCACCGACCTGGGCGTGGAGATGGGCGACACCATCGGGCTGCTCACCTCCGGGGACTATGAAGGCGCCCTGGTCAGCCGGGAGTTCACCATCGTTGGCACGGTCACCAGCCCCTACTACATCAGCGTGGAACGGGGCAGCTCCACCCTGGGTACCGGCCAGGTCAGCGCCTATCTCTTCCTGCCCGAAGAAAGCTTTGACTTGGACTACTACACCGCCGCCTATGTGACGGCGGCGGGTGCCAAGGAGGAAGTGGCCTTCTCCGAGGAATATGACGCGCTGGTAGACGGCGAGGTGGACGCTCTGGAGGACTTCGGCCAGGAGCGGGCCCAGCTGCGCCACGACACCCTGGTAGGCGACGCCACCGAAACCCTTAACGACGCCCAGGGGGAGCTGGATGAGGCCAAGGCCGAGGCGGAGGCAGAGCTTTCTGACGCCTGGGCCGCGCTTGCTGACGCCCGGGCGGAGCTGGACGACGGCTGGTCGGAGGTCAACGACGCCAAGGAGACCCTGGCCCGGGAGACTGCCGACGCTCAGCAGCAGATCGCCGACGCCAAGGCAGAGTTAGCCGATGCGCTGACCGAGCTTAACGATGGCGAGGCGGACTACGCCGACGGCTATGCCGAATATCTGGACGGTCTGGCCCAATACCAGGACGGTCTGAAAGAATATGAAAAAAACAAAGCCCAGGTGGACGAAGGCTGGGATAAGTATTACGACGGACTGGATGACTACCGCCGGGGCGTGGCACAGCTGCAAAGCGCCTATGCCCAGCTGCAGTCCGGCGAGGCGGACTACGCCGGCTATAAACAGCAGTTTGACAGCTTCGTAAGCGGCTATCTCCTGCCCGGCAGCGGCTACGCTTCCGTGGGTGCCCTGGGAGAGGCCCTGGCGGCCGAGGGTACGGCGGGCGGCCCGGTCCACCAGCAGGTGCAGGCCTCCCTGGACAAACTGCAAAGCCAGATCAGCCGGCTGCGCCAGACCGTGGCAAAGTTGGAAGAGCTGGAGACCAATCTGAAAAACCTTCAGGCCGGCATCGCCCAGCTGGAGAGCCAGATCGTCCAGCTGAAGAACCAGCTGGCCGGCCTGGCGCCCGACGACCCCCAGGCCGCGGAGATCCAGGCCCGGATCGCAGAGCTGGAGACCACCCTGGCGGGCTGCCGCAGCCAGGCGGACGCCCTGGAAAAGGCCCTGTCCAGCTCCCCCATCTCCCTGGAGGAGGCCCGGGCCCAACTGGCTGAGCTGGAAAAAGTGGAAGGCCACATTCCCGCCAGCGCTGAAGCGGTGCGGACGTCCTATCAGCAGCTGATGTCCTCCCGGGCAAAGCTGGATGCCGGCTGGAGCGAATACTATGCCGGTCAGCGGCAGCTCTCCAGCGCCTGGCGGCAGCTGCAGGGGGCCAAGGCCGAACTGGAGAATGCCGGCGAGCAGCTGACCAAGGGCTGGGCCGAGCTGGAGGATGCCCGGCTGGAGCTTGTGCATGCAGAGCAGGAGTTGGCTGACGCCCGGGCGGAGCTGGACAACGGCTGGCGGGAATATAAAGACGGCCTGCAGGAAGCAGCCGATGCAGAGCAGGAACTGGAACAGACCGTGGCCGACGCCCAGCTGGAGATCGCCGACGCCATCCGGGAGCTGCGCTCCGGCGAGCTGGAATACAGCGACGGGCTGAACGAATATTACGACGGCAAGGCGGAGGCGGACAGCAAGATCGCCGACGCGGAAGACCAGCTGGCGGACGCCCGCCGGAAGATTGCCGATATCGAAGACGGCGAGTGGTACATCCTCAGCCGGGACTCCAACCCCGGCTACCTGGGCTTTGGGCAGGACGCCGACCGCATGGGCAACCTGGCCTCCGTGTTCCCGGTGCTGTTTTTCCTGGTGGCGGCTCTGGTGTGCCTGACCACCATGACCCGCATGGTGGAAGAGCAGCGCACCCAAATCGGCTGTCTCAAGGCCCTGGGCTACACCCGCTGGAAGATCTCCAAGAAGTACCTGGGCTACGGCCTGCTGCCCTCGCTGCTGGGCGGCGTGCTGGGTCTGGTAATCGGGTACACCCTCTTCCCCACCATGATCTTTACCGCCTACCAAATCATGTACGACATACCGGATATCGAGCTGCACCAATACACCGGTCTGAGCGCGCTGTGCCTGCTCTCCGCCGCGGCCTGCACCACCGTGGCCACCCTGGCCGCCTGCCTGACCACCCTGGCAGACTCCCCGGCCAACCTGATGCGGCCCAAGACCCCCAAGCCCGGCAAGCGGGTGATCCTGGAATACATCCGTCCCCTGTGGCGGCGGCTGAGCTTCCAGAAAAAGGTCACCGTCCGAAACCTGTTCCGCTATCAAAAGCGCTTTTGGATGACCGTGATCGGCATCGGGGGCTGCACCGCCCTGATCATCGCCGGCTTCGGCCTGCGCTCGTCCATTCTGGTGACTATGGACGTCCAGTATGAGGAGATCTACCTCTACGCCGCGCAGCTCTCCACCAGTGAGAATTTGCTGGACACGGAGCGGGAGGCGCTGGAGGACTACCTCTCCTCCACGCCGGAGGTGTCTGGTTACTTATCCTGCCGCATGACAAACCTGAACGCCGAAAGCGACAGCTATTCCACCTCCGCCTATCTGGAGGTAGTGGACCCGGATGAGATCGAGGACTATGTGCTCCTGCGGACCTGCGGCGACCAGGAGCCCCTGACCCTCTCCGACGACGGGGTCATCATTGACCAGAAGCTCTCGGAGCTGCTGGATCTGGGCTTGGGCGACAGCTTTACCCTGGACGGCGACGAGCGAGTGGAGGTCACGGTAGCCGGCATTATGGAGAACTATCTGGGCCACTTCGTCTACATGACTCCCAGCTATTACCGCCAGGTCTATGGGGAGGCGGTCACCCGCAACGCCTATCTGCTGGCCCTGTCGGACCCCTCCGCGGTGGCCGCCGACGCCCTGTTTGCCGAACTGATGCAGCTCCACGGGGTCACCTCCGCCTCCCGGATGGAGGATACCCGGGACACCTATCAGTCCTCCATGGAGCGGATCGACTTCGTAGTCGTAATCGTCATCCTCTGCGCCGCGGCGCTGGCGCTGGTGGTGCTCTACAATCTGTCCAACATCAACATCACCGAGCGGCGGAGAGAGCTGGCCACCATCAAGGTGCTGGGCTTCTATGACCGGGAGGTCTCTGCCTACGTCAACCGGGAGCAGGTGGTGCTTACCGGGGCGGGTATCGCCCTGGGCATCCTCTCCGGCCACTTCCTCCATGTGTGGCTTATCCACTCCGTGGAGATCGACCTGATGATGTTCGGCCGGGAGACCGATCCTTTGGCCTACGTCTGGGCCGTGGGGCTGACCATCCTCTTCTCCGTGCTGGTGAGCCAGCTGGCGGGCCGGCGGATGAAGAAGGTCGACATGGTGGAATCCCTAAAAAGCGCGGAATAATTCTCCCTTTCCCGGGATTTTGTACATTTTTTCTCTCGCTATCGGCAAAGGGGTATGCTATACTGACTGTGGCTTTCCAGCCACAGTCAGTTTTTTCTTGCAGATGCTTATTTTCGCGGCGAAGGAGGCCGCTTTTCCCATGTCCAAAAGAACACGCAAACGCCGTCATCCCCTGTGCACCCTGCTGGTTCTGGCGGCAGTCCTGATCCTGGGCGGGCTGTTTGTCCGCTGGGAAAACCATTCCCTGCAGGTCACGGAGTTCTCCCCCGCCCTTTCCGACCTGCCCGACGGGTTCGACGGCTGCAGGATCGTGGTGCTCAGCGATCTTCACGGCGCGGAATTTGGGGAGGATAACGCCGCGCTTTTTGAGACCGTGGCCGAGCAGGCCCCGGATTATATTTTCTATCTGGGCGATCTGGAGGACCGCTACCGGGGGCCCACCGCAGGTTATCCCGAGGAGGTCGCCGACGGGCTGAGCGCCATCGCCCCCGTGTACTATGTCACCGGCAACCACGAGTGGGCCATCGGCGACGTGCCGGAGTTGAAAGGCCGCCTGGAGGCCCATGGGGTGACGGTGCTGGACAACCGCTATGTGAAACTGGAGCGGGGCGGGGACACCATCGTGCTGGCGGGGATCGACGATCCCAACGGCTATGCCGACCAGATGACCCCGGAGGAGCTGGCCGCCCAGATCTACGCCCAGGAGGGGGATCCCTTCTGGCTGCTGCTGGCCCACCGGAACGACCGCTTCGCCGACGAGTACAGCCGGCTGGGGGCGGATCTGGTGCTCTCCGGCCACGGGCACGGCGGCATCATCCGCCTGCCCTTCACCGACGGGCTGCTGGCCACGGACCGAAGCTTCTTCCCCTCCTACACGGCGGGGCTGTATGAAGAAAACGGTTCCATGCTGTTCGTGACCCGGGGCCTGGGGAATTCCGGCCCCTCCTTCCGGCTGTTCAACCGGCCGGATGTGGCGTTGGTCACCTTGTGCAAAGAAACGGGCGCTTGAGCCCAAAGGAGTTTTGACCCATGACAGAATATGCTGCCGGACAAGTGGATATCGCGGTGGTGGGTGCCGGCCACGCCGGGATCGAGGCGGCCCTGGCCGCAGCCCGGCTGGGCCTGCGGACGGCCATCTTCACCATCAATTTAGATGCGGTGGGCAACATGCCCTGCAACCCGGCCATCGGCGGTACCGGCAAGGGCCAGCTGGTGCGGGAGCTGGACGCCCTGGGCGGCGAGATGGCCCAGGCGGCAGATGCCTGCTGCATCCAGTACCGGCTCTTGAACCGGGGCAAGGGCCCTGCAGTCTGGTCCCTCCGGGCCCAGGCGGACCGCCGGCGCTATCAGGCCTATATGAAGCAGGCCCTGGAGCGGCAGGAGAACCTGCTCCTCCGCCAGGGGGAGGTGACGGCGCTGCGGCTCCGGGACGGGGCCGTGTCCCAGATTGTGCTGGAGACCGGCGCGGTCTTTGACGTGAAGGCAGTGATCCTGGCCACGGGCACCTATCTGGCCGGCCGCACCCTGGTGGGCGAGTGCATCCGGGATTCCGGCCCCGACGGGATGCACGCCGCCGTGAGCCTGGGGGAGTGCCTGCGGCAGATGGGGCTGCCCCTGCGCCGCTTTAAGACCGGCACGCCCCCCCGGATCAGCGCCCGGAGCGTGGACTTTGAGCGCATGGAGCTTCAGCCCGGGGACAACCACCCCCTGCCCTTCTCCTTTTCCACGGAAAAGGCCCCGGAAAATCAGGCCGTGTGCCACCTCACCTGGACCACGGAGGAGACCAAACGCATCATCCTGGAAAACCTGGACCGCTCCCCCCTTTACGGCGGGGTGATCGAGGGAGTAGGCCCCCGGTACTGCCCCTCCTTTGAGACCAAGGTGGTGCGCTTCCCGGACAAGCAGCGCCACCAGCTGTTTATCGAACCTATGGGCCTGGACACGGATGAGCTTTACGTCCAGGGCCTGTCCACGTCCATGCCGGAGGATATCCAGATCCAAATGCTCCGCAGTATTCCCGGGCTGGAGCGGGCGGAGCTGATGCGCCCGGCCTACGCCATCGAGTACGACTGCTTAGATCCCCTGGCCCTGCTGCCCACCCTGGAGCTCAAAACCATCCCGGGGCTTTACGGTGCCGGCCAGTTCAACGGCTCTTCCGGCTATGAGGAGGCGGCCGTCCAGGGCTTTGTGGCGGGGGTAAACGCCGCCCGAAAGCTCCTGGGCCAGGAGCCGTTCATCCTCTCCCGCAGCCAGTCCTATATCGGCACCCTCATCGACGATCTGGTGACCAAGGGCACCAATGAACCCTACCGCATGATGACCTCCCGCAGCGAGTACCGGCTGGTGCTGCGCCAGGACAACGCCGACGAGCGGCTGACCAAGATTGGCTGCGAACTGGGCCTGGTGCCGCCGGAGCGGCTGGAGGCCGTGGAGGAAAAGTACCGGGCCGTGGCGGCGGAGATCCGCCGTTTGGAGCACACCGGCGCGCCCCCCTCCCCCGCCCTGCGGGACTTTTTGACCGGCCGGGGCACCTCCGACGTGCCAGACGGCTGCCGCCTGGCAGACCTGCTGCGCCGACCCCAGCTTCACTATGCCGACCTGGCCCCCTTTGACCCGGCCCGGCCGGACTTGCCGCCGGAAGTGGCGGAACAGGTGGAGATCTGGGTAAAATATGAAGGCTACATCCGCCGCCAGCTCCAGCAGGTGGAGGATTTTGAGAAAATGGAGCGCCGGTGCCTGCCGGCGGATACGGACTACGCCGCCATCACCGGGCTGCGGCTGGAGGCCCGGGAGAAGCTCGCCGCCATCCGTCCCCTGGACTTGGGACAGGCCTCTCGGATCTCCGGGGTATCCCCGGCGGACATCACCGCACTGATGATCTGGCTGGAGCGGCAGCCAGAAACCTGACAGCAATCCCCGCTCCCCCGCCCCGGCGGCGGGGAGATCTTGACCGGAGCCGACGGCTCTGAAGGAGGAATTTCCCATGAGAAAACTGCTGGCCATTGTGGTATGCAAGCTGGGCCGGGCTGTGGGCAAGCTCATCGGCCGGGGCAGCTCCCTGCCCGGTAAATACGCCCTGAAGATCTGCCCGGACATCCTGCGCCGGGTAACGCTGCCCGGCACCATCATCGCCGTCACCGGATCCAACGGCAAGACCTCCACCGTGGAGATGATCGCCGCCATTTTGCGTGCCGACGGCAAGAAGGTGGTCTACAACGAGGAAGGCTCTAACCAGATTGAGGGCGTCACCACCCTGGTGCTGACCCACGCCACTCTGGGGGGCCGGGTAAAGGCGGACGTACTGCTCATCGAGTCTGACGAGCGCTACGCCGCCCAGAGCTTCCGCTACTTCGCCCCTACCCATTTCGTCATCACCAACCTCTACCGGGACCAGCTGACCCGCAACGGCCATCCGGAGTGGGTGTTTGATTCTCTCAAGCCCGCCGTCACCCCGGCGTCCACCCTGGTGCTCAATGCCGACGATCCCCTCTCGTCCTGCTTCGCCGTGGGGCAGCCCCGGGTGAAGTGGTTCGGTCTGGAGCGCTGCGCCATCTCCTCGGAAACCCCCTCCGGCGTCTACCGGGACGGGGCCTACTGCCCGCTGTGCAAGCAGCCCATGGAGTATGACTACTACCACTATAACCAGATCGGCGCCTACCGTTGCCCCCACTGCGGCCACCACCGGCCGGAGCCCGACTTCCGGGTGACGGCGCTGGACCTGCCCGGCGGCACGCTGACCATCGACGGGGCCCAGACCATCTCCCTGGCTTTTCGCAGCATCTACAACGTCTACAACATCCTGGCGGCCTATTCTGTATGCGTGCTTACCGGCACCGCGCCGGAGACCGCCGCCGGGGCATTGAGCAATTATATTCTGAAAACCGGCCGTATGGTGCGCTTTACCCTGGGCCAGCACTCGGGAATGCTGCTGACCAGCAAGCATGAAAACTCCGTGGCTTACGACACCAACCTCCGCTATATCCGGGACTGCGGAGAGGCGTGCAGCGTGCTGGTGATTGTGGACGCCATCTCCCGGAAGTACTTTACCGGCGAGACCAGCTGGCTGTGGGACATTGACTTTGACCTGCTGGCCTACGGGCACGTGAAGAAAATCCTGCTCTCCGGCCGCTACGCCAACGATCTGGCGGTGCGCTTCGGCTGCACCGCCGTCGACCAGGACCGCATCCAGGTCTGCCCGGATATCCGGGAGGCGGTGGAGGGGCTGGAAGCCCAGGGCAGCGAGGCGCTGTTCGTGGTCACCTGCTTCTCCGACAAGGATAAGCTGCTCCATCTTCCTGCGGTACACAAGGAGGCACAGTGATATGGACATCAAACTGCTGCACATCTATCCCGATTTGATGAATCTTTACGGCAGCTACGCCAATGTAACGCTGCTGCGCCGGCATCTGGAGGATCTGGGCAATCAGGTGACGGTGGATTCCCTGCTCCCCGGCGAGGAGGCAGACTTTGCCCAATACGACTTCATTTTCATGGGCGCCGGCACCGAACGCAGCCAGCTGGCAGCCCTTTCCGCCCTGCTGCCCCTAGCTCCCACCCTGCGGGCGGCAGCGGCGGCGGACATAGCCATGCTCTTTGCCGGCACGGCTATGGAGCTGCTGGGCAAGACCGTGGTAGACGTCCAGGGGCAGGAGCACCCCGCCCTGGAGCTGGGCAGCTTCCGCTCCGTCCAGGGCAGCAAGCGCATTGTGGAGGATGTGCTGGGCAGCTGTTCCCTCTTCGAAGCGCCGGTGGTAGGCTTTATGAACAAGTGCGCCCTGATCTCCGGGGTAGAGACCCCCCTGCTGAACGGCTGCCAGCTGGGCTTCGGCAACGAGGCTGAGGGCGGGCCCGAGGGCTTCCGTTACCGCAACGTGCTGGGCTCGGAGCTCACCGGCCCCCTGCTGGTGAAAAACCCCCTGCTGCTGGGGGCGGTGATTGCCGCCATCTACCGCCGCCGGGGGCAGGCCCTGCCGGAGGAGATTCCCGACTATCCTTTTGAAGAGCAGGCCTATTCCGTCACGGTCCAGCAACTGCGGCTGCGCTGCCAGAAGCCCTGAGGCTGCTGATTTCAAAAAACAAGAGGCCCCGGCACGATTGGTGCCGGGGCCTCTTGTTTTATTTCTTCCAATCCGTTGCGGATGCCGGAAGGGGCTCAGCCGTCCTGCTCCGCCTTCCCTTCTTTTTTCTGCGTGATGCTGGGCACTTCCTGCAGGATCTCCTCGTGCATATCCACCACTTGGATGCCCAGATCCTCGTAATTGGTGGTGCCCGGGTCCTCATTGATCCGCAGCAGCGAATCGCTGATATAAGTGGTGGACAGGCGCTTGCCGTTCACCGTCACATCGCAGTAGGGGCTGAAGTGGGTGCCCCGGACATACCAGTTGTCCTGACGCTGGTACAGACCCGTCACTGTGATGTCATACATACCCAGCTGCATATCCGTGGCCTCATAGGGGTTCTCCCCGCCCCAGAGATACTGCTCACCATAGAGCATATCGTACTGAATGGCCTTCAGGTCGTTGCGGTAATTGGACTCGCCGCTGCAGAACTGATGGAAGGAGTTGATCAGGCCCTGGGTAATATCCAGCTGGCCCAGGGCGTAAGAGCTGAGCTCATAGGCGTTGAGGTTCTTGTCCTTCTTCTCCAGGCCAAAGTTGTTCCAGATGATATACCGGGTCTTATACAGGCTGCCGCCCTTCATGTCCTGCCGCTCCAGTCCGTTCATAGCTGGCAGATGGTCGCCGTAGAGCACCAGCATGGTCTTCTCCTCCCGGTCGGACAGCTGCTGGACCAGGTTCTTGATGAACAGGTCCATCTCCCGCATCTGATTGACATAATATTCCATGCTGTACTCGTTCAGATAATTGGGGTGCTCCGTCACGGTGACGGCGGGGTTTTCCAGCACGGAGACGGTGGGATAGCTGCCGTGGCCCTGGACGGACACGGTGAAGACCAGGTCGGACTGATCCTCCGTGCTGTCCAGCGCGGAGAGGATCTGGCTGGTGAGGATATAGTCCTTTGCCCAGTTCTGGGGCGTACGGGTCACCCGGGGCATGAACTCCAGGGAAGTAAAGTCGTCAAAGCCCAGGTTGGAATACACCACTTTGCGGCCGTAGAAGGTGGCCCGGTGGTTGTGGATCGCGTGGGTGCCGTAACCCAGATTCTTCAGATCCCAGGCGATGGACTCGGTGGTTTGCTCGCTCAGGCAGGTCTTGAAGGGATACTCACCGGGGCCGAAGTAACGGGTGGACATCCCGGTTAGGATCTCATTTTCCGTATTAGCGGTGCCGGCACCCACCACAGGCACCGTAATGTAGCCGCTGGTGAATGCCTTCTCCAGGGCGTGCCAGGTGGGGGTGGCGTCCTCGGAAAGCTCCAGCCCCTTGATCTCACTGGGGGGAATAAAGGATTCCAGCTGAACAATGATAACATTTACATCGTCCTGGGGATCAGTCTCGGGGGTATTCTCCTGGATCTGGGTGAGAAGCCGGTCCATCATCTCGCTGTCATAATTGTCGGGACGGCGGACACCGGTGTTCAGCCAGGTCTGCAAAAAGCAGTAGGAAAAGCCGTAGTCCTCATAGGCGTAAGCCAGGTTGGCAAACACCGTGGAGAGCTGATTGGTCCGGAAAGCCGCAGCCCAGCCGCCCACCAGGGCGCCGCCGCAGATGATCATGGCCACCAGGCCGGTGATCACCCGCCGCCGGCCGCTCTGCTGATTCCGGGGCCCCTTGATGAACAGGAACACCAGAAGGGCCAGCAGCACCACCAGCGTGACCACCAACAAAATAATGTTGAAGGTGGACATATAGTTTGGCAGGGTGTCGATACCGGTATTGAATACGGTGAGATCCGCTGTGGTGAAGGGTGTCATGCGGTTGAGCAGGATAAACCCGTTGACACCGCCGCCAATCAGCCACACAGCGGAGACCAGCGTGCCGTAAAACAACCGCCGGCGCAGGAAAAACGCAGGGGCCAGGGTAATAAGCACCAGCAGGAAGTTCACCAACAGCGCCAGCGGCCCCTGGGTCACAAAGCTCCAGAAGCTGGACAAGCCCGTGGCAAATGCCTTGTGGTTAAACAGCTCTATGATGATCGTTACGATCGCAGCAGTCAGGGGGATCCACAGATACGCAGAGTGGAGCACCTCCCTTGATTTCCCTTTTCCTTCCATCTTCTTCGGCAGAGAAAAAAACTTCTTGTTCATATCAACCTCTCTTTCCAAAAATGACCGCTTATTATCCCCTTGTATTTTTGGAAATTCTCCTGTTCCTTTGTAAATTATTTCGTGAAGTTTAACAAAGTTTTAATACTTTCTTTTGCATTTTGCTGTATCTCCGCGGATTTTTCCCGGAAAATGGAAAAAACGAGGGCTGCGGGAAGATCCCGCAGCCCTCGTTTTATTGTAAGGAAAACTCAGTCCTGATACATGGCCTTGAGCTTGAGCAGGTGCTCGTAGCGGGCCTTGGCGGAAGCCTCGCTCTGGGCAAACAGCTCGGCGGCGCGCTCGGGGAACTCCCGGGTCAGCCGGCTGTAACGGGCCTCGTTCATCAAAAACTCCTGATAGCCGCCCTTGGGCTCCTTGGAGTCCAGGGTGAACTTGGCGCCCTCGGCCGCAGGGTTGAAGCGGTACAGGTTCCAGTAGCCGCAATCCACCGCACGCTTCATCTCGGCCTGGCAGTTTTCCATGCCGCCCTTGATGGAGTGCATCTCGCAGGGAGAATAGCCGATGATCAGAGAGGGGCCGGGATAGGCCTCAGCCTCAGTGATGGCCTTGAGGGTCTGCGCCGGGTCGGCGCCCATGGCCACCTGGGCCACATAGACATAGCCGTAACTCATGGCGATCTCGCCCAGGCTCTTTTTCTTGATGTCCTTACCGGCTGCGGCGAACTGCGCCACCTGGCCGATGTTAGACGCCTTAGAGGCCTGGCCGCCGGTGTTGGAGTAGACCTCAGTATCGAAGACAAAGACGTTCACGTCCTTGCCGGAGGCCAGCACATGGTCCAGACCGCCGAAGCCGATGTCATAGGCCCAGCCGTCGCCGCCGAAGATCCACAGGGACTTCTTGGCCAGGTATTCCTTGTCAGCCAGGATGGTCTTGGAGTAGCGGCACTCGGGATCCGCCTGCAGCAGGGGCAGGAGCTTTGCCACGGCGGCCTTGTTGGCCTCATAGCTGTCCATGGTAGCCAGATACTCCTGGCAGGCGGCCTTCTTCTCGGCGCTCTTGGTCACCTCAGCCAGTTCTCTGATCTGGTCGGCCAGACGCTCCCGGGTGGCCTGCTGGCCCAGGTACAGGCCCAGGCCGAACTCGGCGTTATCCTCGAACAGGGAGTTGGCCCAGGCGGGACCGTGGCCGTCCTTGTTGGTGCAATAGGGAGAGGTGGCAGCCGGACCGCCCCAGATGGAGGAGCAGCCGGTGGCGTTGGCAATATACATGTGGTCGCCGAACAGCTGGGTCACCAGACGGGCATAGCTGGTCTCGGCGCAGCCGGCGCAGGAGCCGGAGAACTCCAGCATGGGCTGCTTGAACTGGCTGCCCTTAACGGTGTTATCCTGCATATCGGGCTTCTCGGCCACCTTTTCCACGCAGTAGTTGAACACATCCTGCTGTGCCAGCTCGCCCTCCATGGGCACCATGGCCAGGGCGTCCACCGGGCAGCGGCCCACGCACACGCCGCAGCCCATGCAGTCCAGCGGGGACACGGCCAGAGTGTACTGATACACGCCCTTGCCCTTGCCTGCCTTCACGTCCACGATCTTGGCGGCAGCGGGGGCATTCTGGGCCTCCTCCGCGGTCAGGGCGTAAGGACGGATGGTGGCATGGGGGCAGACATAGGCGCAGCTGTTGCACTGGATGCACTTGGTGGCGTCCCAGGTGGGGACCTTCACCGCCACGCCGCGCTTTTCATAAGCGGAGGCGCCCAGCTCAAACTGGCCGTCCACATGGGGCAGGAAGGCAGAGACAGGCAGGCTGTCACCGTCCATGCGGCCCACAGGATCCAGAATGGTCTTGACCTGGGTGACCAGCTCGGGCTTGCCGGCCAGCACGGTGGTATCCGCCGCGTCCTGAGCCTGGGCCCAGTCAGCGGGCACGTTGAACTTCTTATAAGCGGTGGCGCCGGCGTCGATGGCCTTGTGGTTCATATCCACCACGTCCTGCCCCTTCTTCAGGTAGGACTTGGTCGCGGCGTCCTTCATGTAGCCGATGGCCTCCGCCTCGGGCATGACCTTGGCCAGGGCGAAGAAGGCGGACTGGAGAATGGTGTTGGTCCGCTTGCCCATGCCGATCTCCTTGGCCAGGTCGATGGCGTCGATGGTGTAGACCTGGATATTGTTCTGGGCGATGTAGCGCTTGGAAGCGGCATCCAGGTGGTGGCTCAGCTCCTCATCGCTCCACTGGCAGTTGATCAGGAAGGTGCCGCCGGGCTTCACGTCCCGGACGATGGGGAAGCTCTTGGTGATATAGGAGGGCACGTGGCAGGCCACGAAGTCCGCCTTATTAATATAGTAAGAAGACTTGATGGGCTTGTCGCCGAAGCGCAGGTGGCTAATGGTCACGCCGCCGGTCTTCTTGGAATCATACTGGAAGTACGCCTGGACATACTTGTCGGTGTGGTCGCCGATAATCTTGATGGAGTTCTTGTTGGCGCCCACGGTGCCGTCGCCGCCCAGGCCCCAGAACTTGCACTCGATGGTGCCGGCGGGAGCCACGGCGGGGGCGTCGGTCTCCTCCAGGCTGAGGTGGGTGACGTCGTCCACGATGCCGATGGTGAACTGGCGCTTGGGCTCGGCCTTGGTCATCTCCTCATAGACGGCAAAGATGCTCTTGGGCGGGGTGTCCTTGCTGCCCAGACCATAGCGGCCGCCGATGACGGCCACGTCGGTGCGGCCGGCGTTGGCCAGGGCGGTAACCACGTCCATGTACAAAGGCTCGCCCTGGGAGCCAGGCTCCTTGGTGCGGTCCAGCACGGCCACGGTCTTAGCGGTGGCGGGGATGGCGTCAAGCAGGTGCTTGGCGGAGAAGGGCCGGTACAGCCGCACCTTCACCAGGCCCACCTTCTGGCCGTGGGCGTTGAGGTAATCGATGACCTCCTCGGTCACGTCGCACACGGAGCCCATGGCCACGATAACCCGGTCGGCGTCGGGCGCGCCGTAGTAATTGAAGAGCTGATAGTCGGTACCCAGCTTCTCGTTGATCTTGTGCATATACTTCTCCACCACGGCGGGCAGGGCGTCGTAGTAGGCATTGCAGGCCTCCCGATGCTGGAAGAAGATGTCGCCGTTTTCGTGGGAGCCGCGCATATTGGGCCGCTCGGGATTCAGGGCGTGCTTGCGGAAGGCTGCCACGGCCTCCATGTTGCACATCTCCTTAAGATCCTCATAGTCCCACGCAGCCACCTTCTGCACCTCGTGGGAGGTGCGGAAGCCGTCAAAGAAGTTGATGAAGGGGACCCGTCCCTCGATGGCGGCCAGATGGGCCACGGGCGCCAGATCCATAATCTCCTGAGGATCGTTCTCGCAGAGCATGGCAAAGCCGGTCTGGCGGCAGGCCATGACGTCGGAATGATCGCCGAAGATGTTCAGCGCGTGGGTGGACACGGTCCGGGCGGACACGTGGAACACCGCAGGCAGCAGCTCGCCGGCGATCTTATACATATTGGGGATCATCAGCAGCAGGCCCTGAGACGCAGTGTAGGTCGCAGTCAGCGCGGCAGTGGTCAAAGAGCCGTGGACCGTGCCGGACGCACCGGCTTCAGACTGCATCTCGCACACTTTGACCTGAGTGCCGAAGATATTTTTCTGTCCGCCGGCGGACCACTGGTCCACCAGGTCTGCCATGGGGGAAGACGGGGTGATGGGATAGATGCCCGCCACTTCGGTAAACGCGTAGGACACATAGGCCGCAGCGTTATTGCCGTCCATGGACTTGAACTTCCTTGCCATATCGTTACCTCCTGTTTGTTGCTGCCCGCAGCAGCTTGTTCACTCCTGCATTGCGAAGCCTTCCGGGCCGAAGGGGCCGGACCGGCGCGCCCGTGGGCAAACCCGCGGTTTCCGGGAATCGGGTGTTTCCCTTTTTCGCAATTTGTGTTATGTTTTATTATAGACTGGATTTTTTGCCTTGGCAATCGGAAAACAGCTTATTTGCGGCTGTGCGGTAACGATTGCCTCTGTCAAATTGACTAAAAACTGAAACGGTAAGGGGATGGGATCATGGTGATCACGGTCCGCTCGCTGGGGCTTTCGGGTCTGGCGGGCTATGAGGTCTCGGCGGAGTGTTTTCTCTCCGGCGGGCTGCCGGCCTTTGACATCGTGGGCCTGCCCGACGCCGCCGTGCGGGAGGCACGGGAGCGGGTCCGGGCGGCTATCAAAAACTGCGGGGCCAAGTTCCCCGTCTCCCGGATCACGGTGAATCTGGCGCCGGCAGGCAAGAAAAAGGAGGGCACGGTCTACGACCTGCCCATCTTCGTGGGCATTCTGGCCGCCGGGGAGGCCCTGCCCCCGCCGCCGCCGGATGCGGCCTTTTTGGGCGAGCTGTCCCTCACCGGCGCGGTGCGGGGGATCGCTGGCGTGCTGCCCATGGCCATGGCCGCCCGGGCCGCGGGCATCCGGCAGCTATTCGTCCCGGCGGAAAACGCCGCCGAGGCCACCCTGGCCGGGGGACTGACGGTCTATCCCGTGCCGGATGTGGCGGCCCTGACAGCCCATCTCAAAGGAGAGGCGCTCCTCTCCCCCGCCCCGGTATGGACGCCGGATGAGGACGACGCTCCCCTGCCCGACTTCCAGGACGTGATGGGTCAGGAGAACGTGAAGCGGGCACTGGAGGTGGCCGCCGCCGGCGGGCACAATATTCTGCTCATCGGCTCCCCCGGTGCGGGCAAGTCCATGCTGGCCCGGCGCCTGCCCTCCATCCTGCCGGACATGACCCGGGCGGAGGCGCTGGAGGCCTCGGCCATCTGGTCGGTGGCCGGGCTTTCCGACCACGCCCATCCCCTGCTGACCCGCCGGCCCTTCCGCGCGCCCCATCACACCGCCTCCGCCGCCTCCCTGGCCGGGGGCGGCCCGGCCTTGCGCCCCGGGGAGATTTCCCTGGCCCACAATGGGGTTCTCTTTTTGGACGAGCTGCCGGAGTTCCGCCGGGACGTGCTGGAAGCCCTGCGCCAGCCCCTGGAGGATGGGGAGGTCACCGTGGCCCGGGCCGGGGGCACGCTGCACCTGCCTGCCCGGTTCCAGCTGGTATGCGCCATGAACCCCTGCCGCTGCGGCTGGCGGGGGCACCCTTCAGGCAAATGCACCTGCTCGGCCCGGGACGCCGAGCGCTATGTGGAGAAGATCTCCGGCCCCATGCTGGACCGCATCGATCTGCACGTCAATGTCCCGTCGGTGGAGTACGAGGCCATGCGCCGCCGGGAGACGCCGGAGCCCTCCGCCGCCATCCGCGCCCGGGTGGCGGCCGCCCGGCAGCGGCAGCTGGAGCGCCTGGCGGGCAGCGGCATCAGCTGCAACGCCCACATGACGGCACCCATGCTCTCGGAGTTTTGCTCCCTGGATGCCAAGGGCGAGGCACTGATGAAAAGCGCCTTTGCGCGCATGGGCCTCACCGCCCGCTCCCACGACCGGATCCTGCGGGTGGCCCGCACCATCGCCGACCTGGACGGGGCTGACCGGATCGCCCCCCAGCACTTAGCGGAAGCTATCCAGTATCGCAACACGGAAATTCTCCGGGGCTGAAAGAAATTGAGGCAGATTTTTCTTCCCGCAGCGTAGCTTCTGCGATATAATAAGAGTTCAGGATTCCGCCCCCGGCCCCGCCGGGGCAGCGGCGCCCATTTCTGATTACACTATCACACCGTTCGGAGGTTTTCTATGTCAGCTTTTGTCACGCAGCGAGAATTTGTTCCCGGCGAGCTTTTTCTGCTCAAACTGGGCGAGGTGGTTTTAAAGGGGCTTAACCGCAAGCGCTTTGAGGATAAGCTCCTGGGCAATGTCCGGCGGCGGCTGCGCCCGATCGGCAACTTCGCCGTCTCCGTCCGCCAGAGCACCATCTATGTGGAGCCCCAGGACGAGGATTGCGACCTGGAGGCGGCGTTCACCGCCTGCCGCCAGATCTTCGGCGTGGTGGCAGTGGCCCAGGCCATGCCCTGCCCCAAGTCGGTGGAGGCCATCGCCGAAGCTGCCGGCAGCTATCTCTCCGGCGAGCTCACCGCCGCCCGCAGCTTCAAGGTGGAGTCCAAGCGGGCGGACAAGAGCTTCCCCCTCACTTCCATTCAGATCTCCCAGGAGGTGGGCGGCCTGCTGGCTGACTCCTATCCCCATCTGAAGGTGGACCTCCACCGTCCGGATCTGGTCGTGTATGTGGAGATCCGGGAGCGGGCAGCCTATGTCCATGCCCCCTCCGTCCCCGGTGCGGGCGGCCTGCCCGTGGGCACCGGCGGCACCGCCGTATCCCTGCTCTCCGGCGGCATTGACAGCCCGGTATCCTCCTGGATGATGGCCCGGCGGGGCGCGGAGCTGGAGATGCTCCACTTTGTCTCCCCGCCCTACACCTCTCCCCAGGCCCGGGAGAAAGTCATTCAGCTGGCCCGGGAGCTGACTGCCTGGACCGGGCGGCTGCGGGTCCACATCGTGCCCTTCACGGAGATCCAGGAGGAAATCCGCCGCCAGTGCCCTGAGGAATATTTCACCCTCATCATGCGCCGCTTCATGATGCGCATCGCCCAGCGGGCCGCCCGGAAAGTGGGCGCCCACGCCCTGGTCACCGGCGAGTCGTTGGGCCAGGTGGCCAGCCAGACCATGCTGGCCCTGGGCGTAACGGAGGACGTCACCTCGCTGCCGGTGCTGCGGCCCCTGATCGGCATGGACAAGGTGGAAATCATCCGCTTATCCCGGGAGATCGGCACCTATGAGACCTCCATCCTCCCCTATGAGGATTGCTGCACCGTCTTTACCCCCCGCCATCCCTGCACCCGTCCCCGGGTAGAGGACGTGCGGGAGGCCGAGGCGGCCCTGGACGTGGAAGCCCTGATTGAAAAGGCCCTGGCGGGGGTGGAGACCGTAACGGTCCGCTATGACCCCGCCGGGAGCCTGGATTGACGGAAAGAAGGTCCTGTGATGGAACAGCCCTGCGCTGAACTCATCGCCGTGGGCACGGAGCTGCTGCTGGGCAGCATCGCCAATACCGACGCGCAGTTCCTCTCCCGGGAGCTGGCGGGCCTGGGCATCGGCGTGGAGCGCCACACGGCGGTGGGTGACGATCCCCAGCAGCTCCGGGAGGCGGTGGAAGCCGCCCGCGCCCGGACGCCCATCCTCATCACCACCGGCGGCCTGGGCCCCACCTTTGACGATTTGACCAAGCAGGTGGTCTGCCGGGTCTTTGACCTGCCCCTTACCCAGCACCTCGAGGTGCTGGAGACCATCCGGAGCATTTACCGGGATATTCTCCACCGCCCCATGTCGGAGAACGACCGGCTCCAGGCCCTGCTGCCGGAAGGGGCGGAGATCTTCCCCAACCACGCCGGCACCGCCCCGGGCTTTGCCTTCTGCAGCGGCGGTGTCCATGTGCTGATGCTCCCCGGCCCACCGGAGGAATGCCGCTCCGTCTGGGCCCATGGCGCCCGGGACTACCTCCGCCGCCTGTCCCCAGGGGTCATCCGTTCCCGGAACATCATGAGCTTTGGTATGGGGGAGTCGGCAGTGGAGTTTCTGCTCCACGAAAAGATGTGCCGCATGGTCAACCCCAGCCTGGCCACCTACGCCAAGCCGTCGGAGGTCTGCCTGCGGGCCACGGCCCGGGCCGACACGGCCGAAGAGGCGGATGCCCTTTTGAACCCGGTAGAAGCGGAGGTGCGCGCGGCCCTGGGCGACCTTGTCTACGGCGTGGACGTCTCCGGCCTGGCGGAGCTGTGCCTGCAGCGGCTCAAAGAGCGGGGGCTGACCCTGGCCTGTGCCGAATCCTGCACCGGCGGGCTCATCGCCCAGCGCATCACCGCCCTGCCCGGCGCCTCAGCGGTGTTCCGGGGCGGGGTGGTGTCCTACTGGTCATCGGTGAAAGCCGGCGTGCTGGGGGTAGACCCCGCCCTGCTGGAAACCCACGGTGCCGTCTCCGCCCCGGTTGCGGAGGCCATGGCCCGGGGCGCCCGGATGATCACAGGGGCCGAGCTGGCCGTGTCCGTCACCGGCGTGGCCGGGCCGGACAGCGACGAGCGGGGCAACCCCGTGGGCCGGGTCTTCGTGGCCCTGGCCGACGAGAGCGGCGGCGTGTACTGCCGCCATTTGGAGCTGGGCAGCCGCAGCCGGGAGCTGATCCGGGACGAGGCAGCCAACCACGCTCTGGACCTGCTGCGCCGCCATCTGGACGGCCTGCCCATGGCCCTCACGGTACCGGATGACAAGAAAGGAAACCAATATTAAATGTATCAAACCGTGATTTTTGATTTGGATGGGACGCTGCTCTACACCCTGGACGATCTGGCCGCCGCGGTGAACCATGCCCTGGCCACCCACGGCTATCCCCTGCGGGAGCGGGGGGAGGTCCGCCGTTTCCTGGGCCGGGGCATCCGCAACCTGATGGAGCGTTCCGTGCCCGAGGGCGTAGAGGGTGAGGCCTTTGAGGCTGCTTTCACCACCTTTCGGGAGTACTATCAGCTCCACAGCCTGGACCACACCCGCCCCTACGAGGGCATTCCTGAACTGCTGGACACCCTGGGCCGGGAGAATGTCCGCTGCGCCATCGTGTCCAACAAGGTGGACAGTGCCGTGCAGCCCCTGTGCCAGCGGTATTTCGACGGGCAGGTGGCCCTGGCGGTAGGCGAGCGGCCGGGGGTGCGGAAAAAGCCCGCCCCCGACGCAGTGGAGGCCGCCCTATCCCAGCTGGGCGCCGACACGGCGAGTGCCGTCTATGTGGGCGACTCGGAAGTGGATTTCCAGACCGCGGTAAACGCGGGCCTGCCCTGCATCCTGGTCAGCTGGGGCTATCGGGACCGATCGGAGCTGGAGGCTCTGGGCGCGCCCATTGCCGGCACGCCGACGGAGCTGCTGCAATTGCTGCGGGGCTGCATGTCAGATAGGAGTATGTCATGAATTCGTTTGTCATCAAGGGCAACATCGTCTCCGCCCCCACCCTGGGGCAGCTGGAAGTGACGCCGCGCGGCTATCTGGCGGTGGAGGAGGGGCGCATCGCCGGCATCTTCCCCCAGCTTCCAGAGCGCTATGCCCCCCTGCCGCTGGAGGATTACGGGGATTGCCTGATCCTCCAGTCTCTGTGCGATATGCACATGCACGCCCCCCAGTATCCCATGATGGCGGTGGGCACGGACCTGCCGCTGCTGGCGTGGCTGAACCGCTACGCCTTCCCGGTGGAGGCCCGCTTTGCCGACCCGGACTTTGCCCGGGCCATCTACCGCCGTCTGGCTCACGACTTTCTGGAAAACGGCACCACCCGGGTGTGCCTGTTCTCCTCCCTCCACACCGAAGCCACCCTCATTTTGATGGAGGAGCTGGAAGCCGCCGGGCTGGTGGGCTATGTGGGCAAGGTGAACATGGACCGCAACGGCGCCCCAAATCTCCAGGAGAGCACCGAGGGCTCCATGCGGGATACTTTGGCCTGGCTGGATGCGTGCGGCCGCTTTTCCCACATCAAGCCCATGCTGACCCCCCGCTTCACCCCATCCTGCACCGATGAACTGATGGCCTTCCTGGGCCGCCTGGCCCGGGAACGGAAGCTGCCCATCCAGTCCCATTTGTCAGAAAACCTGCAGGAGATCGAGTGGGTGCGCCAGCTCCACCCTGAGTGTCAGCAGTACTGGGAGAGCTACGCCAAGTTCGGCCTGTGGACCGACCGGACGCTGATGGCCCACTGCGTTCACAGCGACCGCCGGGAGCGGGAGGCCATGGCCCGCTCCGGCGTCACCATGGTCCACTGCGCCAACTCCAACAACACCCTCTGCTCCGGCGTGGCCCCGGTGCGCATTATGCTCCAAGAGGGGGTTTCCGTGGCCCTGGGCAGCGACGTGGCCGGCGGCACGCAGCTCTCCATGTTCGACGTGGTGGCCGCCACGGTGCGGGCCTCCAAGACCCGCCGGATCCAGGACAGCTGGGAGACGGACTTCCTTACCGAGGCAGAGGCCTGGTACCTGGGCACCAGCGCCGGCGCCCGCTTTTTCGGCTGCGCCCCGGGCTTTGCCGTTGGGGACCCCCTCCACGCCCTGGTCCTGGACGACTCCCAGCTTCTCTCCCCCCACCCGCTGGACGTGGAAGAGCGCTTTCAGCGGGCCGTATACCACCGGCAAAGGGATGCCATCCGGGCCGTGTGGAGCGAGGGGCGGAAGGTCCTGGGCTAACCTGAATGAAAAAAGGACGCGAAGCAGCTGCTTCGCGTCCTTTTTTTCACTTGATGCAGGGC
>JAHHSB010000030.1 GCA_020025415.1 Oscillibacter sp.
GATGGTGGTGCCCGTGGACGATCAGGGCCGCCACACCGACTACGCCGGCAAGTACGCCGGCATGACCACCGACGAATCCAACCCCGTCATCCTGGCGGATATGAAAGAGAGCGGCATGCTCTTCGCCAGCGAGGACATCGTCCACTCCTATCCCCACTGCTGGCGCTGCAAGGGCCCCATCATCTTCCGGGCCACCCCCCAGTGGTTCTGCTCCGTGGATGCCTTCAAGGAAGAGGCCTGCGAGGCCTGCGACGATGTGCGCTGGGTGCCCGGCTGGGGCATTGACCGCATGAAGTCCATGATCCGGGAGCGCAGCGACTGGTGTATCTCCCGTCAGCGCAAGTGGGGCCTGCCCATCCCCGTGGTCTACTGCAAGGACTGCGGCAAGCCCATCTGCACCGATGAGACCATCGCTGCCATCTCCGCCCTGTTCGAGAAGGAGGGCTCCAACGCCTGGTTCGCCAAGACCGCCGAGGAGATCCTGCCCGAGGGCTTCAGCTGTCCCCACTGCGGCTCCAAGGCAGGCTTTGAGAAGGAAGAGGACACCCTGGACGGCTGGTTCGACTCCGGCTCTACCCACTTCGCCGCCATGAAGCGGGATCAGGGCTTCTGGCCCGCCGATATGTATCTGGAGGGCCTGGACCAGTATCGCGGCTGGTTCCAGTCCAGCCTGCTCACCGCCGTGGGCGCTCTGGGCAAGGGCGCGCCTTTTAAAGAGTGCGTCACCCACGGCTGGACCGTGGACGGCGAGGGCAAGGCCATGCACAAGTCTTTGGGCAACGGCATGGACCCCTATGAGATCATGGACAAGTACGGCGCGGACCTCCTGCGTCTGTGGGCTGCCAGCGCCGATTACCACGCGGATATGCGCTGCTCTCACGAGATCTTCAAGCAGCTTTCCCAGAACTACCTGAAGTTCCGCAATACCGCCCGCTACTGCCTGGGCAACCTGGATGGCTTTGACGCCGATCACCTGTGCGCCCCCGAGGAGATGGAGGAGCTGGACCGCTGGGCCGTTAGCCGCCTGAATGTCCTGATCGACAAGTGCTTCAAGGCCTATGACGACTATGAGTTCAACGCCGTCACCCACGCGGTGAACGACTTCTGCGTGGTGGAGCTGTCCAACTTCTATCTGGACATCATCAAGGACCGGCTCTACTGCGAGGAGCGGGACGGGGCCAAGCGCCGCAGCGCTCAGACCGCCCTGTTCCTGATCCTGGACACCATGACCAAGATCATGGCCCCCATCCTGGCTTTCACCTGCGATGAGATCTGGCAGTCCATGCCCCACCGCAGCGGCGATGACGGCCGGAACGTGGTGTTCAACGAGATGAACCAGCCCTTTGCCGCCTACGCCCTGGACGCCGACACCATGGCCGCCTGGGATGGCCTCATCGCCGTCCGGGACGCTGTCAACGCCGTGCTGGAGCAGGCCCGCGCCGAGAAGAAGATCGGCAAGAGCCTGGAGGCCAAGGTCACCATCCCCGCCGCCCGCCTGACCGGCGCCCGGCAGGTGAGTGTGGAGGAGCTGGCCGACCTGCTGATCGTCTCCCAGGTGGAGCTGAGCGGTGAGGCCGACGAGATCCGGGTGGAGCCTGCCGCGGGCAGCAAGTGCCCCCGCTGCTGGAAGCACTCTGCCAGTGCGCACCCCGAGGGCCTGTGCCCCCGCTGCGCCGCCGTGGTGGCGAAGCTGCCGGAATTCTAAAACCCCTGGCCCGGAGAGAGCTCCTCTCCGGGCCTTTTTTTGCCCGCCGGGGCGGGGGAACGGTTGCATTTTCCGCCGCCATCCCTTACACTGAAAGACCGGGGCGGTCTCGCCCCCAACCATCAACGGAACAGACCCGGAGCCCGAGGCTCCGGGAGAAGAGGAGCCAATATGATCGTTTTTGCAATCCTGGGCCTGGCGCTGCTGGGGCTGGACCAGTGGGTCAAGATCTGGACGGTGGGGCATCTGGCCCTGGGGGAGTCGGCGCCCCTGCTGCCGGGGCTGGTGGAGCTGCTGCGGGTCCACAACTACGGCGCCGCCTGGTCCAGCTTTTCCGGTATGCGATGGCTGCTGGTGGCGGTGACCTCCCTCATCGTGCTGGCGGTGGCGTACTTTCTGGTCCGGGGCGTCGTCCGCCACCCCCTGGGCCGGCTGGCGGGCTGGCTGATCATCGCCGGCGGCCTGGGCAACATTATCGACCGGGTGCGCCTGGGCTACGTGGTGGATATGTTCCACTTTACCTTCTGGCCCTCCTATCCCACCTTCAACGTGGCGGATGTGTGCATCGTGACGGGGGTGGCGCTGGGGGCGGTCTACTACCTCTGGTTCTATGAAAAATACGACAAGCGGTAAGAGGGGACGGATATGGAAACGCTGACGATCCAGGCCGGGGCGGAGGCCGCCGGCTGCCGGGTGGATGCCTGGCTGGCCGGGCAGCTTCCCGGCCAGACCCGCTCCGCCGTCCAGCGATTGCTGGAGGAGGGGCGGATCAGCTGCGCCGGCAAGACCCTGGCCAAAAACTATAAACTCACCGGGACGGAGACCCTCGCCGTCTCTCTGCCTGACCCGGTGGCCGTGGACCTGCGGCCGGAGGATATCCCCCTGGACGTGGTCTATGAAGACGGGGACGTCATCGTGGTGAACAAGCCCAAGGGGCTGGTGGTCCATCCGGCGCCGGGCCACCCGGACGGGACGCTGGTCAACGCCCTGCTTCACCACTGCGGGGACTCCCTCTCCGGCATCGGCGGGGAAAAACGCCCCGGCATTGTCCACCGGATTGACCGGGACACCTCGGGCCTGATCATCGCGGCGAAAAACGACTTCGCCCATCAGAAGCTGGCTGCCCAGCTTCAGGATCACTCCCTGGCCCGGACTTATGAGTGCATCGTAACGGGCAATCTGAAAGAAGACGGCGGCACCGTGAATGCCCCCATCGGCCGCCACCCCAGCAACCGAAAGAAGATGGCGGTGGTGGCAGGCGGCCGTCCGGCGGTGACCCATTGGGAGGTCATCGCCCGCTATCCGGGCTTTACCCATGTGCGCTGCAAGCTGGAGACCGGGCGCACCCATCAGATCCGGGTCCACATGGCCTACATCGGTCACCCCATTCTGGGGGACACGGTCTACGGAGCGAAAAAGGCAGTCCCCGGCCTCCAGGGCCAGTGTCTCCACGCCGTGGGCCTGCGCTTCATCCACCCCCGCAGCGGGGAGGTGGTGGAGCTTTCCTGCCCGCTGCCGGAGGAGTTCCGGGCCCAGCTTGCCAAGCTGGAGCGCCGGCAGTGAGCGGGGCGACTTTCCACAAAGGAGGATAACGGGATGTTTCAGGGATTTGCCGACGAGACGGTGGATTTCATGTGGGGGATCCGCCTGAATAACCAGCGGGACTGGTTTGAAGAGCATAAGGAGGAGTACCGCAGCTGCTTCCAGCGGCCCATGCAGGAGCTGGCGGGGGAGATCTACGACTTTTTGCGGGAGAAGTACCCCCAGGAGCGGACCCTCACCTGCAAAGTCTCCCGGATCTATAAGGACGCCCGCCGCCTCCGGGGCCAGGGCCCCTACCGGGATCATCTGTGGTTTTCCATCCAGCAGCCCGTGGAGCAGTGGTCCGCGGCTCCCTGCTTCTGGTTTCAGCTGGGGCCGGAGGCCTGGTCCTACGGCCTGGGCTACTACTCGGCAAAGCCGGTGACCATGGCCCGGCTGCGGGCCCGGATGGACGCCCGGCCCCGAGAGATGGAAAAACTCACCCGGGCCCTGGCGGGGCGTAAGGAACTGACCCTGGACGGGGAGGAGTACAAAAAGCCCCGCTCCCAGCCCGCCTCGGAGCTGCTGGAGCCCTGGTATCGGAAGAAGAACTTTAGCATCTGTCACGAAGAGAAGCTCTCTGACCCGGTGTTCTCCCGGGAGATCGTGGACATCCTGAAAGATGCCTTTACCTTCCTGATGCCCTTTTATCAGTATTTTGTCACCCTGGACGACGACCCGGACCCTCGAGAGGCATGAGGCCTCCCGCCCGGTGAGCCGTCCCTTTGGGCCGGCCCCGGAGGCCGGCCTTTTTCCGTTCCGGGGCCGGCAGAGGAATCCGGGGCGGACGGGGGAAGCGGCTTGTTTTTCGCTAGATTTTGTGGTATGATACCTTGATTCAAGTATTTTCGATCAGGAGGAAGCAAGTTGGAACGCAAAGACGTACAGATCCCGGCGGAGGCTCTGGCCCGGCAGCGGGAATTTTCGGGGCAGATCCGCCGCCTGTTTGAAAGCCGCCAGGCCCATCCTCTGGCCTGCGTGGACACCTTCGGCTGCCAGCAGAACGTGGCCGACGGGCAGAAGATCCAGGGAATGCTCCGGGAGATGGGCTTTGCCTTCACCCAGGAGCCGGGGGAGGCGGATCTGGTCATCCTCAACACCTGCGCTGTGCGGGAACACGCCGAGCAGCGGGTGTTCGGCAACCTGGGTGCTCTGACCCACACGAAAAAGGATAATCCCGAGCAGGTGATCTGCCTGTGCGGCTGTATGGCCCAGGAGGCACGGGTCTCTGAGCGGGTCAAGCGCTCCTATCCCCATGTGAACCTGGTGTTTGGCCCCCACGCGCTGTGGAAATTTCCGGAGCTTTTGTGGCAGGTCTATCAGACCCGCAAGCGTGTCTTTTCCGTGGCGGAGGAGGACGGCACCATCGCCGAGGGTATCCCCACTGTGCGGGAGGACGGGGTGAAGGCCTGGGTCTCCATCATGTACGGCTGCAACAACTTCTGTTCGTATTGCATCGTGCCCTATGTCCGGGGCCGGGAGCGGAGCCGGGACCCCCAGGCGGTGCTGGCTGAGGTGAAAGAGCTGGTGGCCGCTGGGTATAAGGACATCACGCTTCTGGGGCAAAACGTCAACTCTTACGGCAACGACCGGGAAGAGGACTATGACTTCGCTGACCTCCTTGCCGAGATCGACCAGATTCCCGGGGAGTATCTCATCCGCTTCATGTCCAGCCACCCCAAGGACGCCACCAAAAAGCTCTTCGACACCATGGCCCGCTGCAGCCACGTGGCCAAGCAGCTCCACCTGCCCTTCCAGTCCGGCAACGACCGGGTGCTGCGGGAGATGAACCGCCGCTATACCCGGGCACAGTACCGGGAACTGGTGGAGTACGCCCGCTCGGTGATGCCCGGGCTGGTGCTTACCTCCGACGTGATTATCGGCTTCCCCGGGGAGACGGAGGCGGAGGCCATGGACACCATTTCCCTGGTAGACGAGCTGGGCTTTGACGCCCTGTTCACCTTCATTTACTCCCCCCGGCCGGGCACCAGGGCGGCGGAGCTGCCCGATCCTGTGCCCCGGGCGGAGAAGCAGAAGTGGTTCGATCGGCTTTTGGAGGTGCAGAACGCCCATTCCGCCCAGATCCACGCCGCCTATGTGGGCAAAACTGTCCGGGTGCTGGTGGACGGGGAGAGCGGCGACGAAGAATATCCCCTCGCCGCCCGCACCGAGGGCAACCGCTTGGTGCGGCTCCAGGGGGACAAGTCCCTTCTGGGACAGTTTGTGAATGTAAGGATCACCGGCTCCAACACCTGGGCGCTGTATGGCCGGGCGGAGGGCTGAGAACAAAAGAACGCGCCGAAGGTGAAGCCCGTCACGCTGCTGGAAGATGCCGCCCTTGGCCCCCGATTCCGGGCCGCCCGGGGACTGGGCCTTTGGGGAGCTTCGGCGGCGTGCTGGAACTGCAACAGCCCAGGGCTGGGGCTTTGGGAAAGACAAAGAAAGGACGATGAGGTGAGCGCATGGCGGAAATGACCCCCATGATGAAGCAATATCTGAAGATCAAGCAGGATCATCCGGATTCCATACTCTTTTTCCGGCTGGGTGATTTTTACGAGATGTTCGGCGATGATGCCCGCAAGGCCTCGGCGGAGCTGGACCTGGCTCTGACCAGCCGGGATCACGCCAAGGATAAAGCGCCGGAGGAGCGGATCCCCATGTGCGGCATCCCCTACCACTCCAGCGAGGCTTATATCGCCCGGCTCATCGCCCGGGGCTACAAGGTGGCCATCTGCGAGCAGATGGAGGATCCCGCCACCGCCAAGGGCCTGGTGAAGCGGGAGATCACCCGGGTGGTCACCCCCGGCACCGTGATTGATGCCGCCTGCCTGGACGACAAGGCGGGCAACTTCCTGTGCGGAGTGTACTGCGACGAGCAGTATGCGGGGCTGTGCTTCTGCGACATCACCACCGGCCAGACCCTGGCCACCGCCTTTGCCGGGGCCGACCGGCTGGAGCATCTTTTCAACGAGCTGGGCCGCTTCCGCCCGGCGGAGGCCATCGTCAACGCTGCCGCCTGGGCCGAGCCGGCGCTGATCGAGCTGCTCACCCAGCGGCTGGGCTGCCGGGCTGAGCGGGGAGAGGAGGCCAGCTTCCGCCTTCATGAGGCGGAAAAACGCGTCCAGGCCCAGTTCGGGGACGAGGCCTTTTCCAAGCTGCCGGCGGGCAACCCTGCGGCGGTGATGGCCCTGGGCGGGCTGCTGCACTATCTGGATGAGACGCAGAAGCGGGACCTCGTCCAGATCAACCAGCTGGATTACTACGAGCAGGGCCGCTTTATGGAGCTGGATCTGACAGCCCGGCGGAACCTGGAGCTGACGGAGACCCTGCGGGGCAAGGAGCGCAAGGGGAGCCTCTTGTGGGTGCTGGACCAGACCAAGACCGCCATGGGAGGGCGCTGCCTGCGGGGCTTTATGGAGCGGCCCCTTCTGAGCGTGGCGGCCATCCGCCGGCGCAGCTCCGCCGTGGCCGCCCTGGTGGAGGCCACCATCCCGCGGGAAGAGCTGATCGCCCACATGACGGGCCTGGGGGACATGGAGCGGCTCATCGGCCGCATCGTCTACGGCAGCGCCGGGGGGCGGGACCTGGCCTCCCTGCGGGGTGCCATCGAGCGCCTGCCCGCTATCCGGGCCCAGCTGGCGGGCTTTTCTGACCGGCGCCTCAGCGAGCTGGCGGAGGAGCTGGACCCCCTGGAGGAC
The DNA here is from genome assembly GCA_020025415.1 of Oscillibacter sp. Classification (GTDB taxonomy): domain Bacteria; phylum Bacillota; class Clostridia; order Oscillospirales; family Oscillospiraceae; genus Oscillibacter. Next base: position 6,985 of record JAHHSB010000030.1, read on the forward strand.
ATCGGGCAGAAGATCGCCGCCGCCATCTGTGACGATCCCCCCTTCTCCGTGCGGGAGGGCGGCTTTATCCGGGAGGGCTATGACCCGGAGGTGGACCGCCTGCGGGAGATTCTCACCGGGGGCAAGGGCGTCATCGCCGAGATGGAGGCCCGGGAGAAAGAGCGTACCGGTATCCGCACGCTGAAGATCGGCTACAACAAGGTCTTCGGCTATTACATCGAAGTGTCCAACTCCTTCAAAGACCAGGTGCCCGAGAGCTATATCCGCAAGCAGACCCTGGTCAACGCTGAGCGCTATATCACCCAGGAGCTCAAGGACTTGGAGCATGAGGTGCTCACCGCCTCGGATCGGGTGGTGGCTCTGGAGTTTGAACTGTTTAGCCAGCTGCGCCGGGAGATCGCCGACCAGGCCAGGCGCATCCAGCGCTCCGCCGCCGCCGTAGCGGAGACGGACGCCCTGTGCTCCCTGGCAGCGGTGGCAGTGCGGGACCACTACTGCCGGCCGGAGGTGGACGAGTCCGGTGTCATCGAGATCCACGCTGGGCGCCACCCGGTGGTGGAGCGGGTGCTCAAGGACAGCCTCTTTGTCCCCAACGACACCGATATGGGGGAGAAGGAGCGGCGGGTGGCCATCATCACCGGCCCCAACATGGCGGGCAAGTCTACCTATATGCGCCAGGTGGCCCTGATCGTGCTGATGGCCCAGATGGGCTCCTTCGTTCCGGCCGCCTCCGCCCGCATCGGCGTGGTGGACCGGATCTTCACCCGCATCGGCGCCAGCGACGACCTCTCCGCCGGGCAGTCCACCTTCATGGTGGAGATGACCGAGGTGGCGGACATCCTGCGCCACGCCACCAGCCGCTCGCTGTTGATTTTGGATGAGATCGGCCGGGGCACCTCTACCTTTGATGGGATGTCCATCGCCCGGGCGGTGCTGGAATACTGTGCGGACACGAAACTGCTGGGGGCTAAGACCCTCTTCGCCACCCATTACCATGAGCTGACGGAGCTGGAGAACACGCTTCCCGGCACCGTGAATTACAACATCGCCGTCAAGGCCCGGAAGGGGGAGCTGATCTTCCTGCGCAAGATCGTCCCCGGCGGGGCCGACCGGAGCTACGGTATCGAGGTGGCCAAGCTGGCGGGCCTGCCGGACAAGGTGGTCTCCCGGGCCCGGACGGTGCTGGAGGAGCTGGAACAGGAAGCCGGCGTCCGGCCCCAGCCGGCCCCGGCGGAGCAGAGCGACCAGCTTTCCCTGTCTGCCCTGGGGGAGCAGGAGGTGCTGGCTGCCCTCCGCCGCTGCCAGCCGGATACCCTGACGCCCATGGAGGCTATGAGCCTTTTGTATCAGCTCAAGCAGAAGCTGCAGTAAGCAAGCTGGCAGCGGCTTCGTATTTTGAGAAAGAGAGATCCGAATCTTATGGCAAAACGCAAACCCGCTGGATACATGACCGCCGGAGAGCAGATCGGGGGCACGGTCTTTTTTGTGATCTACCTGCTGGTGCTGCCCTTTGTCACTGCCCCGGCTTTCCGCCTGGTGGAGACGCTGCTGGGGGTGACCCTGGCTGAAAATCTGGAGCATGTGATCTATTACTATCTGCTCTTTGCCGTGACGGTGATTGTGTTCCGCCACTTCCTGGGACGCACCACCCGGCACTTCACCGACCATCTGGGGGAGGGGTGCAAGTACGCCCTGGTGGGGCTTGTGGCCCTGTGGGGGCTCAACGAGCTGGCCTTCCGGCTGACCCGGATGCTCACCGGCAACCAGACCAATCTCAACGATACCTCCATCTCCGCCCAGATCCAGGGCGCCCCCTACACCACGCTGCTGATTGTAATTTTCCTGGCTCCCTTTGTGGAGGAGACGCTGTTCCGGGGGCTGGTGTTCGGCAACCTGCGGGACAAAAGCCGGGTGCTGGCATACCTGCTCTCATGCATGCTCTTTGCCCTGCTCCACGTCTGGCAGTTTGCTGTGGTGAACCGGGACGTGACCTACTTTTTGCTGATGCTGCAGTACCTGGTGCCCGGCTTGGTGCTGGCCTGGTCTTTTGAGCGCAGCGGCACCTTGTGGACGCCCATCCTGCTCCACGCAGCGGCCAACGCCTTCTCTGCGTGGACGGTGGCCTGAGCGAGAGACGGACAAGCCAGAAAAACAAAGGAGAACGCGATGAATGGAAAGCTGATTTTGGAAAGCCGGGGCGGCTGGAAAACGGCCCTGCCCTTTGTGCTGGCGCTGGCTGCGGCAGTGCTGGCCGACCTGCTCGCCGCCCGCTATCTGCCCGCCACCGGAGGTTTTGCCCGTTCGGCGCTGCTGGCGGCGATGACCTATATCTGGTTCCGCCTGTTTTACTACGCCTTTTCCGTCCTGCTGCCCAAGGATACCCGCAGCCGGACGGTGACGTGGACGCTGACGGAGGAGACTCTGACCCTGGACGGGGAGACCATTCCCCGGAAAAATATCCGCCAGGTCCACTGCTGGCCCAACCGGGATGCCCTGGGCTTTGACCATGGGGGCTGGAAGGTGAACCTGGAAATAGCCGGAGGCAACCGGCTGCTCCGCTCTGTGAAGGAGGGGCCTGCGGCGGAAGTTTCCGCCCGGCAGCTGCGGGAACTGGTGGAGGCCTTGGGCTACGGCAGCCGCTGGCCCGCCGAGCCCGCCAAGGAGGAGTCGAAGGACGACGAGGCGTAAGTGCGCTTTGCCTGGAAAGGAGGCAGACCCATGCCACAGATTCGACAAATGGATGCCCACCTGGCGGACCTGATCGCCGCCGGTGAGGTGGTGGAGCGGCCCGCCAGCGTGGTCAAGGAGCTGGTGGAAAACGCCATCGACGCGGGGGCAAGCGCCGTGACGGTGGAGATCCGGAGCGGCGGCATGAGCCTGATCCGGGTGACGGACAACGGCTGCGGCATTGCGCCGGAGGAGCTGCCCACCGCCTTTTTGCGCCACGCCACCAGCAAGCTCTACACGGAAAATCAGCTGGGCGCCATCGGCACCCTGGGCTTTCGGGGCGAGGCCCTGGCCGCCATTGCCGCCGTCTCCCGGGTGGAGATCGACAGCCGCACGGCGGACGGAGAGGGTGCCGCGCTGGCGCTGGAGGGGGGCGTTCCCGGGGCGGTGGAGCCTGCGGGCGTTCCCCAGGGCACCAGCGTCCGGGTGCGGGACCTGTTCTATAACACCCCCGCCCGGCTGAAATTCATGAAAAAGGACAGCGCTGAGACGGCGGCAGTGAACGGACTGATGCAGCATCTGGCCCTGTCCCATCCGGACATCTCCTTCCGCTTCCTCAAAGACGGCACCGAGGTCCTCCACACCCCCGGAGACGGGAAGCTGGACTCGGCGGTGTACGCCGCCCTGGGCCGGGATTTTGCCCGGGGCCTGCTGGCGGTGGATGGCCGGGACGGGGACATCCGGGTCTCCGGCTTCGTCACCAAGCCCTTGTTCGGCCGGGGCTCCCGGGGGATGCAGACCTTCTTCGTTAACGGCCGCTTTATCAAGTCCCAGCTTCTCACCGCGGCGTTGGAGGAGGCTTACCGCAACCAGCTGATGAAGGGGAAGTTCCCCGGCTGCGTGCTGGCGGTGACCTTGCCTATGGAGGCGGTGGATGTGAACGTCCATCCCGCCAAGACCCAGGTAAAATTTGCCCGAGAGCGGGAGGTATTCAGCGCGGTGTACCACACGGTGCTGGACGTCCTCAGCGGCGACAGCGCCGCCCTGGGTGCAGCGGCCGCGAAGCCCGCCCCCGCCCCGGCGTCCGGCGGCTTTACCGCCATGTCTGCCGCTGATTTCCGGGAAAAGGCGGCCCGGGGGGACTTTGCCCCGCGGGAGAAGAAGGAAAGCGCCAGTCCTGGCTTTGGAACGGCCAAGCTCCCCAGCTTCGGAGATTCGGAGCTGCGCCGGGGGACGAGGCTCTCCGTGGCGGACTCGGTCCCCGCCCGGCAGAGCTGGTCCGCGGCTTCCGTCCGGCC
>JAHHSB010000031.1 GCA_020025415.1 Oscillibacter sp.
CTACCAACTGCGCTACACCCGGTTATTTAGTTTTTGCTGGACTTGTGCCTGAACACCCAAATCAAGCGCGCTACACCCGGTTATGAACTTGCGGCGACACGGGGCATACTCGCCTGCCTGAACTGCCAGGCCGCTCATTACCGGTAGTATTATAGCATACTCTTTCAAAAAAGCAACAGGCTTTATCCGCGCTTTTGGGGGGAGATTCTCCCTGAAAAAGCCGCGGACTGTCAGTGCAGCCCGCGGCTTTTTCAGATGTCGCTTGCCTGTGGGCAGCCCCTCATCCTTCGGAGCTGGCCCCCTCCCCCACCGGAATAAACTCCGGTACCTGCTCCAGCGGGAACTGCACCGCCTTCCCCCTGGTGCTCAGCTGCTTCAGATCCACAAACCGGATGGCGGGATTTTCATAGGTGATCCAGTAAAACCGTCCGGACTCTGCACACATCACGCAGGAATACACCGTATAGTCAAAGGGCACCACCTGTTTATCCAGCTCTGTCAGGGCACCCGGCTCTCTGACCCGCACTGCTCCCAGGGGGAAAGCGGCACTTCCCAGCAGACGGAACAAATAGTTGACTCCCTGCTGCTCGCTGCGGCCCTTGACCCCATACTTGGTCAAAAACGCCAGGCGCACAAAGCGGGAAGGCGAGCTCCAGTCCCCCGGCAGGCCCTGGGCTCCGCTACCGGAAAAGCACGGTTGGATTTTCTCCTCCCCAATATCCAGGCCATCATAATCCAGATTCCGCAGTCCCGCGTAATTGAGCAGGTTCAGCCGGTGCCAGGCATAGCTGGGACTATTGGTCATGACGCCCACGGTATGGCGGTAAATATGAAGACCGTCTTTTTCCGACTCAATGACGATGCTCTCTCCACTGGAATCACTGAACGCCCAGTGGAGCGGGGGCACCGTCCCCAACAAAGGGACCGCAATCAGAGCATCTTCCCCATCCAGGCGACGGGCCACTTCTTCCACGCTGGCACACTGGGCCAAAAGATGATACACCAAAAACGGCGGCTGGACGGGGTTAGCTCCCTCCGGACACGCAGCGGGATAAGCGGCGAATTCCCGGAAGTACAGCTGCCCGCCCATCAGGCCCTTTTCATTGACCCCCTCATACAGCACCGGTGTGGTGGGAATATGGAGAAAGCCCGTGCCCACGCAGGCGTACGCCGCGGTCCGCGCGCTTTTTTCCACCAGTGTCCCCTCCATCTGGGTTCCGCAGGTATAGTAGCGCCCCCCCGCGGGGACATAGGTGATCCCGCTTCCCTCAGCCAGGGTGTTGAAGTCAAAGTTCCGGCCGAACAAATGCCGGCCATCCTCCGTCGCCCAGCTGACTGCGCTGCATCCGGCGCTCAGCTGCCCCATCTGCCGTTTCAAATTTTCCATCTTTGCTCCTTTCCCGCCGCGAAGTCTGGCTTCGCCCAGGTGAATATTTTCCATAGCTTGATCCGATTTCCCCGCCTTTACTCTTTTCCGGACGTGCAAATGCTTCGCCGCCCCTTTTGCCCCTCACCATAGTGGGCACACATTCTTACAGCCGAGCAGGGGGCTTCCGGGGCAAATGCGCCAGCACCCTCTTTATTTTGAAGGACGGTATGCCAAATTGCAAGCAGTTTCTTGCCTCTGTCCCGCAAGAGCAACCGTCCGGCGAGGTAATCGTATGAACACTGAACTGATCGTGGCCCTTCTCGCCCTGGCCGGCAGCCTATTCGGCACTTTTTTCCAACCGCAGGTTTTCAGCCCTGCTGGCCCATCGGATAGATGGGGAAAATCTGCACCGTAGACTCAAAAAAATCATCGGCCTGGTTAGCGCCTTCAACATCAAGGCGGAGGTGCTGCTCTCCCTGGCTCGGAGCTGCACGGTGCGCCATCTAGGCGTGTCCGGCGCCCCGGCGGGCTATCCGGTCCTTTCCGACACGCTGCAGGAAGAGAGCGCTGGGTCGTGCTGGTGATCATCAACTCCGCCCTGCTGTTCAAGCGGCGCAGGCGCTGACAACCGCACAGCCAAAATTCCATATAAAAAAGAGGAGACGGGGATCCCCGTCTCCTGTTGATTTTTCCGCAAGGGAAGATGCCTTATTTGCCCAGCAGCACCAGCTTGCCGGCAGCCGCCTGGCGCACGCCGTACAAGAAGGTCTGGACCATCTCTTCACCCTGAATCATGGGATTTGGCCGCGCCGCCGGCCCGGACTGCGCTTTCTCAGTTATAGAGGTTAGAGGGCATGACCTCCCGCACCTCATAGCCCACAGAGAGCAGACTGTCCATGATCTCCGCCTTGTGGGCATGGCCGAAGGCCTCCAGCGTGACCTTCAGTTCCACCCCGGCCTGGCGGTTGATATTGACGAACTGGTTATGCTCCAGGCGGATAACATTGCCGTTCTTCCCGGCGATCAGATCCGCGATGCGCAGCAACTCACCGGGCCGGTCAGGCAGCTGCACGGAGAAGGTGAAAATCCGCCCCCGGTTGATCAGCCCATGCTGCACCAGGGAGGAGATCGTGATCACGTCCATATTGCCGCCGGAGAGGATGGGCACCACGTTCTGCCCCCGGAAAGGCAGGTGGTTCAGGGCAGCAATGGTCAGCAGTCCGGCGTTTTCCACCACCATCTTGTGCTTTTCCATCACGTCCAGGAACGCATCCACCAGCTCATCGTCGTCGATGGTGATGATCTCGTCCACATTCTGCTGGATGTAGGGGAAGACCTGGTCGCCCGGGGTCTTCACTGCCACACCGTCGGCAATGGTGGTGATCTTGTCCAAGGTGACGATATGGCCCGCCTCCAGGCTGGCCTTCATGGATGCGGCGCCGGAAGGCTCCACGCCGATGACCTTCACCGAGGGGTTGAGCAGCTTGGCCAGGGTGGACACGCCCGCCGCCAGGCCGCCGCCGCCGATGGGCACCAGGATGGTGTCCACATCCGGCAGGTCCTTGAAAATCTCATAGGCGATGGTGCCCTGTCCTGTGGAAACGGTCAGGTCATTGAAGGGGTGGACATAGGTCAGCCCCTCCTTCTCGCTCAGCTCGGCTGCCAGGGCCGCCGCATCGTCAAAGGTCTCCCCCTGCAGGATCACCCGGGCACCGTAATCCTTGGTATTATTGACCTTTACCAAAGGAGTGGTGGTAGGCATGACGATAGTAGCCTGCACCCCCGCTGCCTGGGCAGCGTAGGCCACGCCCTGGGCATGGTTGCCCGCCGAGGCGGTGACCAGGCCCTTGGCCTTCTCTTCCTTGGTCAGGGTGGAACATTTATAATAGGCGCCGCGGATCTTATAGGCGCCGGTCACCTGCATATTCTCCGGTTTAATATAGACCTGATTCCCGGTGGTCTTGGAAAAAAAGGGGCTGTACATCAGATCGGTGCGATGCAGCACGCCCTTTAAAACATTTCTTGCCGCTTTGAACTGGTCCAAAGTCATCATGGTCCCCGCGCTCCTCATCTATCAATTTGCATTTCCGTTTTATTTTCACTACTTTACCGTAAAAGAGCGCAAAAGTCAATGCCTGACGAAAAGGGGCCGTCCCGGCTTGCAATTCTCCCCGCCGTGCGCTACACTGGCCTTATTGGCCAGCGGGACTAAACCCGGCTGGCCACTGTCCCGTATGTTGAACATTTCCATTTCCGGGAGGCTTTTTATGAACGCTGCTCGCCCGATTTCCCCCAGCGACGGAGCTGCCGCTACCCAATCCCGTTATACCCTTTTGGATGGGCTGCGGGGCCTGACCCTAATCAGCATGATCCTCTACCACGGGGCGTGGGATCTAGTCTATTTATTCGGCGTGGACTGGGACTGGTACCGGGGCAGCGGCGCCTTTGTCTGGCAGCAGACCATCTGCTGGACCTTCATCTTCCTCTCCGGCTTCTGCCTGCCCTTGGGGCGGCGTCCCCTGCGCCGGGGGCTGGAGGTCTTCGCCGGGGGTATACTGGTCTCGGCGGTGACGCTGCTGGCCATGCCCCAGGCGCCTGTCCGCTTCGGCGTGCTGACCCTGATCGGATCGTGCATGCAGCTGACGGGCATAGCCCGGAAGCTGCTGGAGCGGGTATCCGCTCCCATAGGGCTGGCCGTCAGCCTCGGGCTGTTTGTCCTGTGCCGGAACGTGCCCGCTGGCTCTCTGGGCTTCGGCAGCTGGGAAATAGCCGTCCTGCCGGAACGCTGGTATTGCAGCAGCTTGGGAGCGTTTTTCGGCTTTCCCAACCCGGATTTCTTTTCCACGGACTACTTTCCACTGATCCCGTGGCTGTTTTTGTTCCTGGCGGGCTTCTATGCCTATTTTCTGTTCCGGCGGTGGGGATTGCTGTCCCAACTGCGCGTCTCCAGGATCCCCGGACCGCTGCTGTTTCTGGGGCGCAACTCCCTGCAGGTCTATCTTCTTCACCAGCCCATCCTTTATGGGATCCTCTCTGTGTGGAACTGGCTGCGCTAAGGAGGCCGTTCGCCATTTCCCTCGGCGATTTGACTTTTTCCCGTTTTCATGATTATAATATCCCTGCGCAAAACAGGCCCCACCTGCCGTGGCGGCCGGGAAAGGAACGTTTTTATGCCCAAAAGTCTTTCAGATCTGACCAACCTGACTCAGCTCAATATCGGTTCGTTCTCCCTGGGGCGGCTCCTCTCAGCAGGAGCTATCCTGCTGGTTTGCCTGCTGCTCATCCGCATCATCATGCGTCTGGTGCAGCGTCTTTTCGCCCGGGGCTCTCTGGATGAACGGGTGAAAAAATATCTAATCAAGGGCATCCGCGCCCTGCTCTACTTCGTCACAGTACTCATCGTGGTCGATGCCCTGGGAATCCCCACCACTTCCCTAGTGGCGCTGCTGTCGGTGGGCTCCCTGGGTGTGACACTGGCGGCGGAGGATATCCTGGGCAACGTGGCCGGCGGACTGGTAATCCTCTCCTCCCGCCCCTTCACCATTGGGGACTTTATTGAGGCCGATGGCACCTCCGGCACTGTGGAGGACATTACCCTCAACCACACCAAGCTGGTCACTCCCGCGGGGCTGGTGGTCCTGCTGCCCAACAAGACCCTCTCCGGCTCCCAGATGATCAACTACTCCTCTCTGGGCCGCCGCCGGATCACCCAGACCGTCACCGCCTCCTACGATGCCCCCACCGCCACGGTGAAGGCCGCCTGCTTTGAGGCCCTCAAGCGGATGGACAAGCTGCTGGAAGACCCCGCCCCCTCGGTCTATCTCACGGAGTACGGCCCCAGCTCCATCTCCTACTCCATTTACTGCTGGACTCTGCCGGGAGACTATTGGGATGTGTACTTTGCCCTGGGCGAGGAGCTGCGCAATACCTTTGCCGAGGCGGGAGTAGAGATGACCTATGACCACCTGAACGTCCACATCGTGGAAAATCGGAGCTGACGCTCCCGACGCTTTTGGAGAACCATGCTAAAAAGGGGACGCGGCCAGCCGGCCGCGCCCCCTTTTTTCTGAAGTTTTCCCGACAAGGCTAGTCGCCTTACACCTGGCGTCCGCTAGTCTTTTCCCGGTCCCGGCGGATAAGCTGCTTGAGCGCCTCTACCGTCACCCGGACAGAGCTGGTGGTATCCTCGCTCATCTCCTGATCCAGACCGGCAGTCTCTCGCTCCTGGTTCAAGATGACATGGAAACAAGAGCCGCAGCGGCAGCCCAGGGCCGCCGCCACCACGAACAGCGCCGCCGACTCCATCTCGCTGGCCTTGACGCCCAGCCGCTTCCAAGTCTCCCACTTTTGCTGGAGCTCATAGTACACCGGCGAGGCCTCGGGGCTGTGCTGGCCGTAAAAGCTGTCCTTGCACTGGACCACCCCCGCATGGACAGGCAGGCCCAGGTTCTCCGCCGCCTGCACCAGGCAGTTGGTCACCTCCAGGTCGGCCACAGCGGGGAATTCCAGGGGGGCGTACTCCCGGCTGGTATGCTCGAAGCGGATGGCCCCGGTGGCCACCACGATGTCCCCGGAGCGGACATCCAGGTCGATGCCGCCGCAGGTCCCCGTGCGCAGGAAGGTATCCGCCCCGCACTTGTGCAGCTCCTCCATGGCGATGGCCGCCGACGGCCCGCCGATGCCCGTGGAGCAGGCGGTGACCTTCTCCCCCAGCAGCGTCCCGGTCCAGACGTTATACTCCCGGTTGCAGGCCACCTGCCGGGCATCGTCGAAGAGCGCGGCAATGGCAGACACCCGCCCCGGATCCCCGGGCAGGATGCAGTAACGGCCCACGTCGTCGGCGGTACAGTGAATGTGAAATTGTTTTTCCAATGCTTGCATAACGCGCCCCTCTTTCTTTTCCCAGGCATGGCTTTGATTGGTGCTTGCATCATACCAAATTTTTGGGCAAACCGCAAGGGCGGGACCCCAACTTGACAGCATCCTGCCTTGTGGTATAATCAGGGCAACACCAAGCAATCTCCCCTGTCCTTGTTTCCGGAAAGGAGGCATTTCCATGGGTTTTTGGATCTTTATGCTGCTCATGTCCCTGCTGATCCCGCTGCTGATGCTGGGTCTGGGGCTGCTGTTTTTCTTCCGGCCGCCCCGGAAGATCCAATCCTTTTACGGGTACCGTACCCGCCGCTCCATGTCCAGCCCCGCCGCGTGGGTCTTTGCCCACCAGTATTTTGGGCGGCTGTGGGCCATTCTGGGGGCAGTGATGCTGCCGCTGTCCGCTATGGCTATGTGCCTGGTGCTAGGGAAGGGTACGGACACCGTGGGGCTGGTGGGCGGCGCACTGTGCGGCATCCAGTGTATCCCCATGATCATCCCGATCATTTTCACGGAACTGGCCCTGAAGCGCACCTTTGGCTGAGGGCGGATCTCCTTTTATACAACGAACAAAGCGCGCCGGCCTCAGCCGGCGCGCTGTTTCTATCTTTAAGGATTATTTTAACGTGACCACGGTCACGCCCGCCTCCCCCTCGCCATAGACGCCCAGGCGGAAGGACTTGACGGCTTTGTTTTTCCGCAGCAGGTTGTGCACCGCCTTGCGCAGCGCGCCGGTGCCCTTGCCGTGGATGATGGTCACCGTCTCCAGCCGGCCCATGACGGCGCTGTCCAAAAACAGCTCCACCACGCTCTCGGCCTCCAGGGTCTCCATGCCCCGGATATCCAGCTCTGAGGAAGCGGCTGCCCGGGGCAGCCGGACACTTCCCCCCTGCCGGGGAGCTGGCTTGTTGGCAGACTTTTGGGCCTCGTGGCCCTCCAGCAGCCTCACCTCGTCTGCCTCGGCCTTCATCTTGATGGCCCCGGCCCGCAGCTGCAGCGTGCCGCCCTTGCCCACGGACAAAACTTCCGCCGGGGTACGCACCCCGGGGATCTCCACCAGGTCCCCCTCCCGAATGGGGCGGCGGGGCTTAGGCACCGGCTCCCGTTCCCGGGAGCGGCTGTCCAGCCGTTCCTCCGCCTCGTTCAGGCGGCGGCGCAGCTCCGCCCGGGCCTCGTTGTCGTTCAGGGCCCGGTCCGCCCGGGCCTGAGCCTTGCGCATTTCCGCCAGTTCGCTGAAGGTCTGGTCGGCGGCAGCCCGGGCGTCGGCCAGGATGCGGTGGGCCTCCGCCTCGCCCCGGCTGCGGGCATTCTCCTTGGCCCGCTCCATCTGCTCCCGGAACTCCCGCGCCTTGCGGGCATCCTCCTCCCGCAGGAGCTGGAGCCGGTCCAGCTCCTGCTCCCGCTTCTCCAGAGCCTGGCGCTTGCTCTCCAGCTGGGTGAGCACGTCTTCAAAGCGGACGCTCTCCCCGCTCATCTGCTTTTTGGCCGCCTCGATCACGCCTTGGGGCAGACCCAGCCGCTGGGAGATGGCAAAGGCATTGGACTTGCCAGGCACGCCGATCAGCAGCCGGTAAGTGGGCCGCAGGGTCTCCACGTCAAATTCACAGGAGGCGTTCTCCACCCCCGCCGTGGTCATGGCGTAGGTTTTCAGCTCGGCATAGTGGGTGGTGGCGGCCAGCCGGGCCCCGCTGGCGCGCACCTGCTCGATGATGGCCACCGCCAGGGCGGCGCCCTCCACCGGGTCGGTGCCCGCGCCCAGCTCGTCGAAGAGCACCAGGCTGTGTCGGTCCGCTTCCTTCAAAATATTCACAATATTGACCATATGTGCCGAGAAAGTAGACAAACTCTGTTCAATACTCTGCTCATCGCCCACGTCGGCCAGCACCCGATGGAACACGGAAACCCGACTTTGATCCCCGGCGGGGATATGGAGACCGCACTGGGCCATCAGCGTCAGCAGACCCAAGGTCTTGAGGCTGACGGTCTTGCCGCCGGTGTTGGGGCCGGTGATCACCAAGGTGTCGAAGCTGACACCCAGCTCGATGTCGATGGGCACCGCCTTGGCCGGGTCCAGCAGCGGGTGGCGGGCCCGGCGGAGGCAGATCTCCCCATCGCCCCGGATCTCCGGCCGCCCGGCATTCATCTTGTAGGACAGCTCCCCCTTAGCGAAGATCACATCCAGCTGCACCAGGATCTGGTAGTCCCACTGAATCTTTTCCCGATAGACCGCCGCCTCGGCGGAAAGCTCCGCCAGGATGCGGTCGATCTCTTTACGCTCCTTGGCCTCCAGCTCAATGAGCTCGTTGTTGGCCTGGACCACCCCCATAGGCTCCACAAAAATGGTAGCGCCGGAAGAGGACACATCGTGGATCAGGCCCGGCAGGTCTCCCCTGTGCTCGGCCTTCACCGGCACCACGAAGCGGCCATCCCGCTGGGTGATGATGCTCTCCTGGAGCACCTTGGCATAGCTGGGGGATGAGATGATTTTTTGCAAGATCTGGCGGCTCTTGGCCTGGGCCGCCCTCATGTGCCGGCGGATATCCGCCAGTTCACTGCTGGCGGCGTCGGCGATGGTGTCCTCGTCCACGATGGCGGTGCGTATCTTGTCCTCCAGGAAGCGGTTTCCGTGGAGGCCCAGGAACAGCCGGTCCAGAGCTGTCTGCTTGCTCTCCTCCTCGCGGAAATACTCCCGGGTGCGGCGGGCCGCCGTCAGCACGCCGGCGATGGTCAGCAGCTCCCGGGTGTTTAGGCTGCCGCCCCGGTCCGCCCGCTCCAGCGCCTCATCCACCGGCTTGACGCCGGAAAAGGATGGGCTGCCCCGCAGGCCGATCAGTTCCCGGGCGGCGTCGGTCTCATCCTGCAGTCGCAGCACCTCCCCCGTCTCCGTCTCCGGGCGCAGGGCCAGGCAGCGGCGCTTGGCCTCGGCGCTGACCGCCTGCTCACTGAGCAGCTCCAGCACCCGGGGCAGCTCCAGGGTACGCATGGACTTTCCCAACATTTCACTCATCTCGTTCTCTCCTGAAAAGGGTTTTTGCTTTACATTTATTGATTAATATAGGGATTGGGCTCTTCCAGCAGCCAGGGCAGAATGTAGTTAAACTGCATCTGGCAGCAGGGGCGCGGGAAATCCTCGGGCAGCAGGTCGCAGTCGTTTTTAAAGCCCACGGAGAAGTCCTCCGTCAGATCGAACCACCCAGCGGAGAACAGCTGGTAGTCCCCGGGCTTCGAAGAGCCCTCCAGGACCCTGCCCACCAGATGATACCAGCAGTCGCCGGTAATGGTACTCTTCGTGCCGGTGTAGCAGCACAGCTCCTGCACTTTCTCCGGGTCTAACCCCAGAGCGTCAAAGAAAGCCCGGACGGACGCCGGCAGTTCCTTCACCGCCCGGACAAAGTTCCGGCAGCCGTCACACTGGCAGGTGATCCATGGCTCATTGTGGGCTGCGTAGTAGGCCCGTGTGGCTTCCACATCCACCTCCAAGCGGTAGACGCCGAAGATAAATTCCTGAATTTTTCGTTCCATAGCGTATAATTCTGTCGAAATATTACCATTCGTATACTATTTTGAGGGCAAATCCGAGATCCGCAGGCTCTTGTAAAAGTCCAGGGTGCGGAAGCCCCGTTCCAGTTGGGCCGCCGCAAAGGCCTCCGCCGCGCCGGCCAGAGCGTCCAGGGCGTCCCGGCCCAGGTGGAAGGAATAGAGCCGCTTGGCGTCCCCGTAGACGATGTGCCGCAGGGCGGCCAGTGCCTCCCCCCGCAACGGCAGGGACAAGCCCACGCCCTTTTCTCCGCAATGGCGGCAGTGGACCACGCCCTGGACCACATCCAGCATGGGCTGCTCCGGCTTGGGCAGTCCGCAGTAGGCGCAGCTGTCCGCCAGGGGCTCATAGCCTGCCAGGCACAGCAGCTTGATCTCAAAGGCGGCCTTGGCCAGGGTGCAGTCCTTTTTCAAAACCGCAAGGGCGTAAAGCCCGTTGAGCAGATGCGCCAGGAGCGCCGGCGCCGGCTCTTCCTCGGTGGTGACGCACTCGGTGAGCTCGGCGAAGTAACAGCCCAGGGCCAGCCGCTCCAGATCGTTCCGCAGCCCACCGAAGAGTTCCAGGGTGGAACCCTCGTTGAGATAGTACCACTCCCCCCGGTGATATACTGTCAGTTCGGAATAGGCCAGGGACTGGGCGCAGGCGGCAAATTTGCAGCCCTTGCGCCGGGCACCCCGGGCAATCACGGAGATCTTGCCCTGTTCCCGGGTCAGCACCGTGAGGATCTTATCCGCTTCTTTGGTTTCCGTCTCCCGCAGGACGATGCCCTGCACGACCAGATAGGGGGTGGATGCCATAATCTACTCCTTGTATGTAGGGGCGGAGGCGCCCCGCTTCATGTGTTCTGCCCGGTTGAAGGTTCCAAACAGGACTGGAACAACAGATAATACTCCGGCGCGCCGGTGGCGCAGAACAGCTTCCATGCTTCTTGGGCAGTCATTGGGCAGACCTCCTTTTTTACATAGTCTGCGGAATCTGTCGAAAACTATGTCGGGGAAAGTCTGTTACCAGGCTGATCTTTGATGTGCCGGATGTCTGTTTGCACTCCGCGGGGCGGAAGTAAAGTCCGCCCAGCCCAAGGT
>JAHHSB010000032.1 GCA_020025415.1 Oscillibacter sp.
GAAGAAGAGAATCCTGTCACTGCTGCTGAGTCTGACATTGCTCCTGGCTCTGGCGATGCCGGCCGCTGCGGCGGGCACCGGTATGGAGAATTTCGAAGAGAAGAAAGCTGCCTATGCCGGTTTTTCCGATGTGCCTTCCAATGCCTGGTACGTCCACTTGCTGCGCAGATGCTATGAGTCCAAGCTGATGCAGGGCGTCAGTGCCACGAAATTCAACCCCCATGATACCCTGACAGTAGCGGCCGCGGTGGTGATGGCTGCCCGGACCTGCAGCGTGTACAACGGCGGCAGCGGGGAATTTGCCGCTGTGGAGGGGGCGCCCTGGTATCAGTCCGCTCTGGATTATGCCCTGGAACAGGGGATCCTGACGGAGTCGGTGCTGCCGCTGTTTGATTTCAACAAGGCGATCACCCGGGCGCAGATGGCATACCTGTTTGCCCGGGCTTTGCCAGAGGCGGAGCTTGTTCAGGTCAACACCGTCACCACGCTGCCAGATATGAAAGAGAGCGATACCTTCGGCAAGGAGGTCTTCCAGCTCTATCGGGCCGGTGTTCTGATGGGCAGCGACAGCTACGGCACTTTTTATCCCAACAACAACATTACCCGGGCGTCGGCCTGCGCCATCATTGCCCGGGTGGCTTTCCCGGAGCAGCGCACGTTCCCGAATCTCTACCAGCGCTACACCGAGGGAGCATTGTCCTTTGATATGCCTGCCGTAAGTACCCGGGTGGAAAATGGCACGGATGTGGAATTTACCTCCCCCAGTGGTACGGATTTCTGCCTGGTGACCCAGGATACGGATCCCAGTTACAAGGGGCTTTCCATCAGTGTCGTGCCCTCTGATATGCTGGAAGGACTTCTGCTCTCCAGCTTTTCGGAAGCAGGCATCAGCATCAGCGATATGACGGTCAGCCTGGTGAAGTTCGGCACGCTGGAGGCGTACCGCACTCCCTTCACCATTGTCCTTTCCGGCGTGCAGATGCAGTGCTGTGCCTACTTCTATATCAGCGGAAGCACCCTGACCGCGTTTGTGGTGGTGACCGCCGGCGGCGGGGAGGCCCTGTCTAGGATGGTCAATTCTGTCAAGGTGGGCGGCAGCCCGGTTTCCTCGAAAATCTAAGCAATAAGAAAAGGCCTCCGGCTGTAGCCGGAGGCCTTTTCGTGTAATGGAATTTTACTTTACAGAAGTTTGACGCCAGCGGCTTCACAGGCTTCGTGGGTTTGCTGATCCCACAGGCTGACCTGTACCTCGCCGATGTGGCAGGTCCCCAGCAGCAGCATACACAGCCGGGACTGGCCGATACCGCCGCCGATGGACTGGGGCAGCTGGCCGCTCAGCAGCATCTGGTGGAAGGGGAGCTGACGCCGGTCGTCGCAGCCGGATTCGGTGAGCTGGCGGTCCAGGGCGGCCTCATCTACCCGGATCCCCATAGAGGAGACCTCAAAGCTGCGCCCAAGTACCGGGTTCCACATCAGGATGTCGCCGTTGAGTTCCCAATCGTCGTAGTCCGGGGCGCGGCCGTCATGGGGTTGGCCGTTGGAGAGCTTCTTTCCGATCTGCATCAAAAAGACGGTGCGGTGCAGCCGGCAGATCTCGGTCTCCCGCTCGGAGGGAGTCAGATCTGGGAAGCGGTCGGCCAGCTCCTGGGAGGTGATGAAATATACGTCCCGGTCCGGGCGGTAACTCAATACGGGGAAGGCCTTGCGCAGCTGGGCGGAAGTGTTGCAGATGGCGTCCACAATGTCCCGCACGGTGTCCCGCAGGTATTGTACGTTCCGGTCGGCCCGGTCGATGCGCTTTTCCCAGTCCCACTGATCCACGTAGATGGAGTGGAGGTTATCCACTACCTCGTCCCGGCGGATGGCGTTCATATCTGTGTACAGGCCCGTGTGCTCGGGGAATTCATACTGCTTCAGGGCCAGGCGCTTCCACTTGGCCAGAGAATGGACCACCTGACCGTTGGTGCCCACATCGGGAATATCGAAAGAGACGGGACGTTCTACGCCGTTGAGGTTGTCGTTCAATCCGGTGGCGCCGTCCACGAACAGGGGGGCGGAGACCCGGTGAAGGCTTAGCTTCAGGGCCAGGTTCTTCTGGAACTCCGCCTTGATCAGCTCAATGGCACGCTGAAGCTCATAGTTGGACAACAGGGGGTGATACCCCTGGGGAATGGTGACTTTGCTCATGATAACATCATCCTATCATGTATGTTTTGAATTTGCAGAGAAAGATGCGCGCTTTGCCGGAGTTACAGGAAAGCCTTGGCGATGAGCGGGGTGAGATAGACCTCGATCACGGCGGAGACGGCCAGCAGCGGCACGATTAAAAAGGCAAAGACCCGCGCGATCTGAACCAGACACAGGGAAAAGGGAGGCAGCCCCTCCTTATGGCGGAAGCGGGCGGTGACCTGCTTGCACAGGTACAGGCCCAGGGCAAAGGCCAGGACCAGGGCGGGGATCTCAAAAATGCCGTGGGGCAGGATCCCCGCCAGATAATACACCAGGGAGTAGCCGTTGGACTGGATATACACGGCCAGGATCCCCAGCAGCAGGGCGTTCATGCCCAGAGCCAGAGCCGTCAGGCTCAGATAGGGGACGATCCCATAAAACACCGCCATCAAACAGGCCCGGAAATTGTGACCGAAGAGCATCAGGGCCGAAACCGAGCCTTCATCCACTTCCAGTTCCAGTGAGCCGTAATAGCCGGTCAAAAATGCGGTGACCTGCTGGGTAATGGAGGGGCTGAGCGTGCCGATCACATAGCCCCCCAGGATCAGGATCAAAAACGCGGCGGCAGAGCGGCGCAGCTCATAGAAAAAGCCCTGGGTGCCGAGGCTGTGGATTTGCTCGTATTGCAGTCTGAGTTGGTTCATTTTAGCATGGCCATGCCGGCCCGCAGGCGGCGAAGGGTTTCCTCCTTGCCCAGAATGTGGCAGATCTCCACGGCACCGCCGGGAGTGACCAGCTTGCCGGCGGCGGCAATGCGCACGGGCCACATCAGCGTGGCATTCTTCACGCCCAGCTCGGCGGCCAGATTGACCAGAGCGTCGTGAATGGCCTCGGTAGTCCAGGCAGGCAGCGCTTCCAGCGCCGGCACGGCCTTTTCCAGCATCTCCAGGGAGATGGTCTCGTCGGTCTTGGATTTTTTGTTGACGAAAAAGGACTTGTCATAGGCGGGCAGAGCGTCAAAAAAATCAAGCTTTTCGGGGATGTCCGTCAGCTTCTCGCAGCGGGCCTGCAGCAGCCCGGCGATCTCCCCGGCGTCATAGGCGGGGTTTTTCACCGCCTGACGGATATAGGGCTCCGCCACCTTGGCAAAGGCATCCGGCGTCATGCGCCGCAGATAGGTTGCGTTGAAATAAGTCAGCTTTTCCAGATCAAAGATAGCCGGGGACTTGGAGATACCGGCAATATCAAAGGCATCCACCAACTCGTTCAGGGAGAAGATCTCCTGCTCACCCAAATCGCCCTTGGGCGCCCAGCCCAGCAGGGCCACATAGTTCAAAATGGCCTCCGTCAGATAGCCCTGCTCCCGCAGGTCCTCGTAGGAAGGATCGCCGTGGCGCTTGGACATCTTATTGTGCTGGTCCCGCATCACGGGGGAGCAGTGGACATAGGTGGGGATCTCCCAGCCGAAGGCCTCGTAGAGCAGGTTATACTTGGGGGCGGAGGAGAGATACTCGCTGCCCCGGACCACATGGGTGATGCCCATCAGGTGGTCGTCCACCACGTTGGCGAAGTTATAGGTAGGCAGGCCATCTCGCTTCAGGAGCACCTGATCATCCAGGGTCTTGTTTTCTACCGTGATGTCGCCGAAGGACACATCGTGGAAGGTGGTGGTACCCTCGTGGGGGATGCGCTGGCGGATGACATAGGGCTTGCCTGCAGCGAGATTTGCAGCCACTTCCTCCGCACTCATGGAGCGGCAGGGATCGTCGCTCCGGTCAAATTCGCCGGAATCCTCCTCAGACTCCGTTTTTTCGCAGAAACAGTAATAGGCCGCGCCCTTTTCCACCAGCAGCTCGGCAAACTTGCCGTAGAGCCCCTGGCGCTCGGTCTGGATATAGGGACCGACCGGGCCGCCCACATCGGGTCCTTCGTCATGGGTCAGGCCGCACTCGGCCATGGTGCGGTAGATGACATCGGTGGCTCCCTCCACCTGGCGCACCTGGTCGGTATCCTCAATCCGCAGGATAAAGGTGCCGCCGGCGTGCCGGGCAATCAGCCAGGTGTACAGTGCTGTGCGCAGATTGCCCACGTGCGTATAGCCGGTGGGGGAGGGGGCAAAACGGGTCCGTACCTTCCCCTTGGGGATACGGGCCTCCAGCTCCGCAAAAAAAGCGGGATCAACAGCCATGAAAATACCTCCTAGGAACATGCAATTTCTATAAAATTTCAGATTACATTATCTCTTTTCGCCTCCCGCTTGTCAACTCCTTTCTCCCTGGAATCCGGGACAAATCTCCCACCGGAAGGGGCTGGAAGAGAATCACAAGAACAGATTGCACTTTCCGCCCGGGTGTGCTAAGATATATGCGTTTTATATAAACTCCCCCGAAACCCGGGAGCGACTTGAAAATCGAGGTTATCAAATATGGAAAACGAGGCAAGAAAGAAGAGGATCTTCAGTGGAATCCAGCCCAGCGGGGAACTGACCCTGGGCTCTTATATGGGCGCGATCAAAAGCTGGATAGGCCTGCAGGATGAGTACGAGTGCATCTACTGCATCGTGGATATGCATGCCATCACCGTCCGCCAGGTGCCGGCGGATCTGCGCCGCCGCAGCCTGAACCAGCTGGCTCAGTATATCGCCTGCGGCCTGGACCCCCAGAAGAATATCATGTTTATCCAGAGCCATGTGCCCCAGCACGCGGAGCTGTCCTGGATCTTGGGCTGCTACAGCATGTTCGGTGAGCTCTCCCGTATGACCCAGTTCAAGCAGAAGTCCCAGCAGCACGCTGATAACATCACCGCGGGCCTGTTCACCTATCCGGTGCTGATGGCGGCGGATATCCTGCTCTATCAGGCGGATCTGGTGCCGGTGGGCGACGATCAGAAGCAGCATGTGGAGCTGTGCCGGAACATTGCCCAGCGCTTCAACGGCATTTACAGCGATACCTTTGTCCTGCCCGAGGCCTTTATCCCCCAGGTGGGCGCCCGGATCATGAGCCTTAGTAAGCCCACAGCCAAGATGAGCAAGTCCGATCCCGACGGCTGCGTATACATGATGGACAAACCTGAGGAGATCCTGCGCAAGTTCAAGCGCGCCGTGACCGACAGCGAGACCGCCGTCCGCTATGATAAGGAGAATAAGCCCGGCATTTCAAACCTGCTGACCATTTACAGCGCCGCTACCGGCAAGACCATTGCCCAGGCGGAGGAGGACTTTGCCGGCCAGGGCTATGGCATTTTTAAGCCCGCGGTGGGTGAGGCAGTGGTGGAGCTGATGCGCCCCATCCGGGAAGAGGCCGAGCGGCTGATCGCCGACAAGGCTTATCTGGAGAGCGTGTATCGGGACGGGGCCCAGCGGGCCCAGCACCTGGCCCAGAAGACTCTCAGCAAGGTCCAGCGTAAAATCGGCTTTATCGCCAGATAACGGAGTGTGAGCAATGCCCCTTGATACACAACTGCTTGTCTATGTGATCCTGGCGCTGTCGGTGGCGCTGATGATCAGCTTTTTGATGACGCCGGTGGTCAAATCCTTCGCCTATAAAGTGGGTGCCATCGACGTGCCTAAAGACGCCCGGCGTATGCACAAGGTCCCTATCCCCCGCCTGGGCGGCCTGGCTATTTTTATCGGCTTTATGGTAAGCTTCCTCCTGTTTGGGGAGATGACACGCCAGATGCAGAGCATCCTGCTGGGCGCCGTAGTAATCGTGGTGCTGGGCGTGGTGGACGATATCACGCCCCTGCCCGCCAAACTGAAATTCGTGGTGCAGATCCTGGCTGCCCTGATCCCGGCTCTCAACGGTGTGGAGATCCGGGTGCTGTCCAACCCCAATCTCTTTTCTGACAATCCCTACTGGAGTTTAGGAATGCTCTCGGTACCGGTGACGGTGTTCTGGATCGTGGCCATCACCAACTCGGTGAACCTGATCGACGGTCTGGACGGCCTGGCCAACGGTGTGTCCGCCATCTCCGCTACCACGGTGCTGGTGATCTCCCTGCTGGTGTCCGATATGCAGGTGGCCATCGCCATGGCCGCGCTGGTGGGCGCCTGCGTGGGCTTTATGCCCTATAACATGAACCCGGCGAAGATGTTCATGGGCGACACGGGCGCCACCTTCCTGGGGTATATCCTGGCCACTATGTCCATTCAGGGCCTGTTCAAGTCCTGGGCCATCATTTCCTTTGCGGTGCCCTTTTTGATCCTGGGCCTGCCGATTTTCGATACCTCCTTTGCCTTTATCCGCCGGATCGCCCATGGGCAAAGCCCCATGCAGGCTGACCGGGGCCATGTCCATCACCGCCTGATCGACATGGGCCTGAACCAGAAGCAGGCGGTGGCAACGCTGTATGTTATCTCCGCCATTCTGGGCCTGAGCGCCGTGGTGCTGACCACCAGCGGAGAGCTGAAGGCCATGATCTTTTTCGCGGCGCTGTGCGTGGTGGCTGTGGTGGCCGCCCGGGTGGTGTTCCCCAAGGAGATCAAAGAAGAGCTCCACGAGGAGATCGAGGAATTCCGGGAGCACGCACAAAACGCAAAGAAAGAAGCCAGAGAGAAGACCATCGAGTCTGCCCCCGAAAGCAGCGCCCCGGAAGCGGAGATGCCCGCCGCTCCGGAGGCAGAGGAAGCACCCGGCACTGATAAGGACGGGGAGGAGTAAATGGAAAAGCTGCGAATTATGAGCGTGTTCGGCACCCGGCCCGAGGCTATTAAAATGGCGCCTTTGGTGCGGGAGCTGGCCTCCCGGCCGGAGGTGGAAAGCCTTTGCTGCGTGACCGCTCAGCACCGCCAGATGCTGGACTCTGTGCTGGAGGTTTTTGACCTGAAGCCGGACTGGGACCTGGACATTATGACCCCCCGACAGACCTTGTCCACCATTACCAGCAAGTGCCTCACCGGAATGGACGAGGCTATCGATACCCTCAAGCCGGATATGATCCTGGTGCATGGAGATACCTCCACCACCTTTGCCGGCGCCCTGTCCGCCTTTTACCATCAGGTTCCGGTGGGACATGTGGAGGCCGGCCTGCGAACCTATGATAAGTATTCTCCCTTTCCAGAGGAGATGAACCGCAAGCTGGTTTCCGCCATTGCGGATCTGTATTTCTGCCCCACGATGAACAACAAGAAGAATCTCCTGAAAGAGGGGATCACCCAGGAACTTTTCGTCACCGGCAACACGGTGATCGATGCCCTGAAGACGACGGTGCGGCCGGATTACCATTTTGAGACCGAGGAGCTCAACCATCTTCCCTACGGGGAGAAAAAGATCCTGCTGGTTACCTGCCACCGGCGGGAAAATTACGGCGAGCCCATGAAGAACATCATGCTGGCCCTCCGGGACATTGCCCTGGCCCACGAGGATGTGGAGCTGGTGTATCCCGTGCATCTGAGTCCCGTTGTGCGGGAGGCAGTAGACAGCTATCTTCGGGGAACGCCCCGGGTGCATCTGATCGACCCGCTGCCCGCCGACGAGATGCATAATCTCATGGCCCGCAGCTATCTGGTGCTGACCGATTCCGGCGGATTGCAGGAGGAGGCACCCGCCCTGGGCAAGCCGGTGCTGGTGATGCGCAAAGAGACGGAGCGGCCGGAGGCCGTGGCTGCCGGCACCGTCAAGCTGGCGGGTGTGGATCGGCAGACTATCGCCGCCATGGTCGGGGAACTGATCGACTCTCCGGAAGCCTATGGCCAGATGGCCCATGCGGTGAACCCCTATGGAGACGGCGAGGCCTGCCGCCGGATTGCCGATGCGATTTTGTGGCATTTTGGGCGGCTGGAGGAGCGGCCTGGCGACTATCAGCCCGCTGGGTAAACGATCCGCCGTTGTTGGGGGAGGGAGGATATGTGAAAAAGCCTTTGAATAAAACCGCAGCCAGCTTTGCTGTTTTGGCCCTGCTGGTGGTGGTTCTGCTTTTGAGCAACAGCCTGCGCCAGTCGCCCAGGGTGGTCCTCCCGGATGCGGATGCCGGAGCGGAAGATCCCTTTGGTTCCTCGTCGGGGGCAACGGACGGCATACAGGAGATCCAGATCGCGCCTGACACCGTTCAGGCTGCCATTGCGACCATCCAGCGCCCGGACAACTACGCCCGGGCCATCATGACGGAGACTCTCTGGGGAGAAGATGACAGCTCTACCTGGGAGATCAGCACGGCTGTCAGCGGGGAGTGGGTGCGTACTGACGCCAGCCTGCCCAACGACCGTGTGCGCCATGCCATCACCAACGGCGAGACCACCTATGTCTGGTACGATTCCGAAAAACGGGTATACTCCGGCCCGGCGGGAGAGATTAGCGGTGATGACGAGCAGCATATTCCCACCTATGAGGATATCCTGGAGCTGCCGGTGGAGTCCATTGCCCAGGCGGACTACCGGACGTTTTCGGATGTGGACTGCATTTATGTAGAAACTGCAGAAGATGAGCTGGGCTATGTTCAGCGCTATTGGGTCAGTGTGGAGCTGGGTTTGCTGGTGGGCAGCGAGACGCTGCAAAACGGGGAGACCGTTTATCGCATGGCCTCTATGACCGTTGACAGCACGCTGCCTGAGACAGCGGATTTTACGCTCCCGGACGGCACGGTGCTCCACACCCCGGATTGACACGGTAAAAAGAAGGAAAGCGGGAACCCGCTTTCCTTCTTTTTTTATGGTTGGAAAATGCACCGGCCAGCCCGTCGGGCTGGGAACCATTTACAGGAAGCTCCGTCTAAATGGTTAAAATACCAATAAAGGGAGGAAGGCATGAAAAGAAAGCTTTGGGCGCTGGCTATGGCTGGCGTGCTTTTGCTGAGCGGCTGTGACCAGACAGGCGGCGGCACCGACTTTGCTGACCCCGGCAATACAAGCGGCGTCAAGGGCAGCGCTGCCCAGGGCGGCGTGCTGTCGCTGCGGATCGTGGACGGGGCGGAAACAGGAGAACTGGTCTTGGCGGGGGAGGAGGCAGCCGCCGTCTATACCCTCAGCGTGGGAGAGATTCCGGTCTATCTGGATGGGGACCTGTCCGGTGCCTCTGCGCTGGAGGACGGCATGATGGCGGATATTGCCTATGACGGCGGCATCATGGAGAGCTATCCCGGCGGCTTCGGGGTGGTCCGTTCCATCTCCGTTTACAGTCGGGGAACGGAACACAATCCAGGCGGGAGTCTATATGATCTGTGCGGGCTTTATCTGCAGGTACTCGAGGACCTGTGGCAGGAGGACGACGGTCTCAACGGAGGGGCGGAATACGTCAGTGTGGATCTGTCCCGGGCACCCGGCGATCTCACCCGGGGAGAGCAGGAGGCCATTACCTGGATCTTTGCCGGGAAGCATGATATACAGGGATTATCCTTAACACAGCAAGAGCTGGCGGAGCAGGGATATTTGACGGAAGTGGATCTTTCAGAGGACAATGCCGGAGAAAAGCCGAAGCTGTATCAGTGGGAAAACGGCGTGCTATTCACTATTACTCTAGATGAATCCCGAGAAGGGGAGGTCTACTCCCTGCCCACGGTCTGTTTTGATGCGCAGAAGTGGCGCTCGCCGGTGGGAGCCTATTATTTCTCCGGTTGCCAGGCTCTCTGGCCGGAGATGGGCAGCTGGGGTGGGTACACTGTGGAATCGGAGGCCATTTCCTGAAAAAACGGGCCACTAAATCCTTCTGAAAACAGTCAAAGGAAGGCCCGCCGCTCTTTTCGAGCGGCGGGCCTTCCTGATACCGGGGCAGCTGCCGGGTCTTAAAGGATCAGCAGCAGCCCCAGGGCGATGAGCAGTTCTTCATCGGTATCCTCCTGAAGCAGAAAGAAGATTAGCACCAACAGCAGCAGATCTCCGGTGTCCACATGCTCCAGGTGGAAACGGTCCAGCAGCTTGCGCAGGGTGCGCCGGATGCCCTCCCCCTCTTCCTGGTGAAAAAAGGAGAAGGGCTTGCGGTCATTCCGGTTGTCACAGTGAGGTGTGTTGTCCTGCCGGAAATCGCCGCCGTTCTGATGGGAATTCTGCTGAGAATTTTCCCGGGAAGGCTGGTACTGCCGGGAGGATTCCCGCTGGTCCGATTGACAGCCCCCGCTTTGCCGTCCGTCATTGCACCGGTTGCCCTGCGGAGAAGCGCCGTTTCGCTGCCCATTATTTTGCCGGGAAGAGGCGTCTTCCGGGATCCGGGTATAGACCCCATTGTCGTTGCGGATATACCGGTTATACATGGCCATCCCCCCAAACCGCCAGAAATTTTTTCCCGATCTGGACCAGCCGGGCCAGCTGCAGCGCTCGCTCTACCTTCTCCTGGCGCGCCGGCTTCAGATAGGGGCGCAGGGCGTAGAGCAGCTGCCGAGCATTGGTGTTGTCCTGACTGCCCAGCTCCTGGATCAGGGGCAGGAATTTCATCACCATGCCCGGATCCAGGCCGCCCAGCAGGGAAGACAGGGCGTCCATGCCGCCCCCGCCGTTTCCGCCGGCTGACCGGGAGAAAGCGGGGGGACCACCCGCGCTGCTGCCGGAATCTCCTGTGAAGGCGGGGCTGGCCCTGTTGTCGGAAGCAGTCGCCCCCGCCTCGTCCTCTCCCGACAGGGACTGGGCCAGCTTCATGATCTGCGCCATGCTGTCCGGGTTTGACAGCAGGGAGTTGAGTTTTTCATCAAATTCTGACACGCGCACAGCCGTCCTTTCCTTCAAGAATTCCGC
>JAHHSB010000033.1 GCA_020025415.1 Oscillibacter sp.
GTTTGGCATAATAAAACACCCCACTTGTTTTTCAGTATATCATACTGTCTAACAAATGGGGTGCAGTTCACGGAAGGGGGCTCAGGCCTGCTTGCGCAGCAGCGGCTGCGGCTGGGCAAGCTGGGTGCTTTGGCAGTCCTTGCACTCGGCAAAATAGCGGATAATGTCCCGCCGGGTGACAATGCCGATAAAATTGTCCAGATCGTCCACCACGGGAACAAAGTTCATGTTCATGGCGTTTTGCAGCAGCTCTTCCATGGTGACGGTGATCCGCACACAGGGGTAATTGTCCTGGCGGAGGATGTCCCGCACCTTCAGCGGCTCGGTATCCTTCATGGTCAGAGGGGCGCTGTCCGCCGAATCGGTGCCGGAGAGCAGCTTCCACAGAAAATCTCCCTCGCTGACAGTGCCAACATACCGGCCCCGGCGGGTGATCACCGGAATGGCGGTGTAGCCATGGTAGCGCATTTTCTCAAGCCCCTGGCGAAAGGTGAAGTCATCGTACAGAAAAGCCACGGCACTTTTGGGAATCAGGAAATAAGCAATATTCACAAGAAACTCCCTTCTTGGCGGCTGGGTGGTTGGCTGTGTTGTTATGTATACTATATCAGATGCGGTGGGGGAATTGGTGAATAATTCTTGAATAGTTGTTTACATTTTCCAGACAACTTGGTATTATAGGTGTGATAAATGCAACAAGGAGGGACGCTATGCTGACAGAGAAAGAGCTGGCGGAAAGCCCCCTGTTTGAGGGGATCGGCTACGACGGGTATCTGGCAATGGTGCACTGTTTTCATGCCCGGCAGCGGAGCTTTTTGCCCGATGAGACTATTGACGATTTTTCCGAGCCGGGAGATGGCTACGTAGGCATTGTGGAGCATGGGCAGGCGGCGCTGATCCGCATGGATTCCAGGGGGACGGTTACCGTGCTGGAGGAGCTGCCCCCGGGCAGCGTGTTCGGCAAAACCCTGGCCTTTTCCGGCAACAGCGGGGACAGCCTGTGGGTTACCTGCCGGCGCAGCTGCGATGTGCTGTTTTTCGAATATCCCCACCTGCTCAAGCGCTGTGAGCGGGCTTGCACCCATCACAGCCTTCTGGTACAGAATATGCTCCGGCTGATGGGAGAGAAGGCCCAGAGCCTTTCCGAGCGGGTGGATGTGCTCTCTCGCCGGACCATTCGGGACAAGCTGCTGTGCTACTTTGCCCAGCAGGCGAAAAAGCGGAACAGCCCGGATTTTGAACTGCCGTTTTCCCTGAGCTTGCTGGCCGACTATATCGCCGCCGACCGCAGCGCCATGATGCGGGAGCTCAAGCGCCTGCGGGAAGAGGGGCAAATCGAGACCCAGGGCCGCCACATTATCCTGGTCAGCTGAAGGGCTTGTGCAGAATATGAAAAAAGCGGTGGAATTTGTCGGCAAGTCCGGCAAAAAGACGGGCGGAAAGGGTTTGACGGAAGACCCTGGATATGTAACAATAAAAGAATAACCAACCGCTGTTTTCGGCCCCCGGTGCGCCATGCCGAAAAGAGCCACCAAATACCGCGCCGCGCCGCGGCCGCTTTGTCGGCCGTCCGCCGGAGAAAAGAGGGAATGGGATGTATCAAATCGTAAAACGCATCGAGCTGCGTCCGACCCTGACGCTGCTGGAGGTGGACGCCCCGCTGATCGCCAAAAAGGCACAGCCCGGCCAGTTCATCATTCTGCGGGTGGATGAAAACGGGGAGCGCATCCCCCTGACCATTCACGACTTTGACCGGGAAAAGGGAACCGTGACCATCATCTTCCAGGTGGTGGGAGCCACCACCCAGCGACTCAACCATCTGCGCCAGGGGGAGTGCCTGCACGATTTTGTGGGCCCCCTGGGAAAGCCCACCGAGACCGAGGGACTGAAAAAAGTGGCCGTGGTGGGCGGCGGCGTGGGTTGCGCAATTGCCTATCCCGTGACCCGCAAGCTCCATGAGGAGGGGGCCGAGGTCCACGCCATCATTGGCTTCCGCTCCCAGGATCTGGTGATCCTGGAAGACGAGTTCCGGGCGGCCAGCAGCCTGCTGCGGGTCTGCACGGACGATGGCTCCTATGGGGAAAAGGGCCTGGTGACCGAGGTGCTCAAGGCTCTGCTGGACGCGGGCAATCAGTACGATCAGGTGATTGCCATTGGCCCCATGGCCATGATGAAGTTCGTCAGCAAGACCACCGAGCCCTATGGCGTCAAGACCATCGTGTCCATGAGCCCCATTATGATCGACGGCACCGGCATGTGCGGCGGTTGCCGCATCAGCGTGGGCGGGGAGACCAAGTTCGCCTGCGTGGACGGCCCGGATTTTGACGGCCATCAGGTGGACTGGGACCTGGCGGTCAAACGCAATCAGATGTATCAGGCATTCGAACGGCATCAGTACGAGGAGACCTGCAACCTGCTGAAAAGGGAGGCGGAGTAACATGGCGAATATGTCTTTGAAGAAGAACCCGATGCCTTCTCAGGCCCCTGACGTCCGCAATCGGAATTTTGATGAGGTGGCTCTGGGCTACACCGCGGAGATGGCCATGGACGAGGCTCAGCGCTGCCTGAACTGCAAAAATCCCAAGTGTGTGGATGGCTGTCCGGTAAACGTGCAGATCCCCCAGTTCGTGTCCAAGGTGGCGGAGGGCAAGTTTGACGAGGCCTTCGGCATCATTGCCTCCACCAATGGCCTGCCCGCCATCTGTGGCCGGGTCTGCCCCCAGGAGAGCCAGTGCGAGGGCCAGTGCATCCGGGGGCTCAAGGGCGAGCCGGTGGGCATCGGCCGGCTGGAGCGCTTTGTGGCGGACTATCACAATGCCGACGGCCACGCGGACGGGGCAACCGCCCCGCCGGAGCAGAATGGCCACAAGGTGGCGGTGGTGGGCTCCGGCCCTGCGGGCTTGACCTGCGCCGGCGACCTGGCCCGGAAAGGATACGACGTCACCGTGTTCGAGGCGCTGCACGAAGTGGGCGGCGTGCTGGTGTACGGCATTCCCGAGTTCCGCCTGCCCAAGGCCATTGTGGCCAAGGAGGTGGCCCGGCTGAAGCATTTCGGCGTGAAGATCATGACCGATACCGTGGTGGGCCGGACCATCACGGTGGATGAGCTGATGGACGACATGGGCTTTGAGGCCGTGTTCATCGGTTCCGGCGCGGGCCTGCCCATGTTTATGGACATTCCCGGCGTGAACTACAAGGGCGTCTTTTCCGCCAATGAGTTCCTGACCCGCATCAACCTGATGAAGGCCTACCTGCCAGACGCCCAGACCCCCATTATCCACCCCAAGAAGGTGGCCGTGGTGGGCGGCGGCAACGTGGCCATGGACGCTGCCCGCTGCGCTAAGCGCCTGGGGGCGGAGGTGTACATCGTTTACCGCCGGGGCGAGGAGGAGCTGCCCGCCCGCCGGGAAGAAGTGGAGCACGCCAAGGAAGAGGGCATCATCTTTAAGCTGCTCAATAACCCTGTGGAGATCCTGGCGGACGAGAATGACGACGTCAACCGGATCCGCTGCATCTGCATGGAGCTGGGCGAGCCGGATGCCTCTGGCCGCCGCCGTCCCATCGAGGTCCCCGGCTCCGAGTTCGAGCTGGATGTGGACTGCGTGATCATGGCCCTGGGCACCAGCCCCAACCCCCTGATCAAGTCCACCACCGAAGGGCTGCAGATCAACAAGAAGGGCTGTATCATCGTCAACGAAGATGGCCTCACCTCCCGGGAGCATGTTTATGCCGGCGGCGACGCCGTCACCGGCGCTGCCACGGTGATTTTGGCCATGGGTGCCGGCAAGACCGCCGCCGCCGCCATCGACCGGGAGCTCAGCGCCCGCTGACGGGCGGGGCTATTTCCCGGGAAAAGCAATCAAAAA
This sequence comes from Oscillibacter sp., assembly GCA_020025415.1. Lineage (GTDB taxonomy): Bacteria > Bacillota > Clostridia > Oscillospirales > Oscillospiraceae > Oscillibacter. The sequence continues at coordinate 3,867 of JAHHSB010000033.1, forward strand.
AGCGCCTGTGCCTTGATGGGCACAGGCGTTTTTTCAATGCTAAGGCGGGCTTATTTCTTTCCCAGCACCTCACGGCGGATGTAGTCGAAGGCGGCGTCCTCACCCTCATCTTTGAGCTTTACCACCATGGATTCCAGGAGGGCACAGGTGTTGGGATGGATGATGGCGTGCTGCTTGGTCCGCTGGAAAAAGCGGTAGGGATCGGCGTTGGAGTAGTCGTCGGGGTGGTAGGTGCGGCTGGCGGCCAGCCGGTCGCAGAACATCTCCGCCACGAATTTGACCGGCATCTCCACGCCCACCACACCCTGACCCTTGCCGCCGTAATCGGTCCAGTATTCCAGGTGGTGGCGGTTGCGGCCCTTGTGGTGCAGCCAGGAGGAGCTGTACCCCTTGGCGATGCGCTCGGCGTCGTTGGGACTGCGGTTGCCCTGGTAGTATTTCACCCCCACCCAGAACTCCTGGGGGGAGTACTTGGACAGGTCGTGGGTCAGGCCCTGCCAGTACAAGCCCAGGCGAAAGCAGTATTTCATCACCAAAAAGCGGTGGTGATGTACGGTTTTCAAATGCGCCCAGAAATGCACGCGAGCCCATCCCTTTCTCCATGGAGTTTCTTTACGGGAGCCAGTATAGCATATTCCGGCGGAAAAGACGAGGGCTTTTTTGCATGAAACATCAGCCCACGGCAAACACTAGGCCGAGAGGTGAGTGGATGGAGTCTGCGTTTTTTCCAGCCAATGAGACGCTGAAGACCCTGCTGCCCCGGGCCGTGCAGTGTCCAGAGATGGCGGAGGAACTGGCCGAACGGGAGTGGATGCTGCTGGCCCTGACGGGAAAGGGCTGCCGGCAGCTGGAGAAGCTGGGCCTGCCCTTGCGCTGCCGCACCCTGATCCTGCCGGGGGAGTGGGGGGCCCTGGCGGAGCGCTGCCGGGCCCGGCAGGTGGTGACCTGCGGCCTCTCCGCCCGGGAGAGCCTGACCTTTTCCAGCCTGGGGGAGAGCCCCATGGTCTGCCTCCAGCGCCAGCTGCTGCGGCCGGACGGCGGCTGCGTGGAGCCCCAGGAGCTACCAGCCCCGGCCTTACCCAGCCCGGCAGAAGACTATCTGCCCGCAGCGGCACTGCGGCTGCTGCTGGAATGAAGTGCTTCCCGGCGGGCTTGTGCGCCGAAGTGTATCGAAAGAGGGCCCCCAATGGGGGCCCTCTTTAAATTTGTGCCGTTTGGCCGCCGGGCTCAGCCACCCAGATAGGCTTTTTTGATGGCGGGGCTTTCCAGCAGTTCCAGACCGCTGCCGGTCATGACCACCTTGCCGGTTTCCAGTACATAGCCCCGGTTGGCGATGGACAGAGCCATCTGGGCGTTCTGCTCCACCAGCAAAATGGTGGAACCCGCCTTGTGCAGGCCCTGGATAATGTCGAAGATCTGCTCCACCAGAATGGGGGCCAGACCCATGGAGGGTTCGTCCAGCATCAGCAGCTTGGGATGGCTCATCAGCGCCCGGCCCATGGCCAGCATCTGCTGCTCGCCGCCGGAGAGGGTGCCTGCGATCTGCTTGCGCCGCTCCTTCAGGCGGGGGAACTGGGTAAAGACCATCTCCAGATCGGCGGGAATGCCGCTGGAGCCCTTGGTATAGGCACCCATTTCCAGGTTTTCCTGAACAGTCATCTGCAAAAAGACACGCCGGCCCTCAGGCACCTGGGCCAGGCCCCGCTCCACGATCTTGTGGGGAGGTACCTTGGTCAAAGACTGCCCCAGGAATGAGATGCTGCCGGTCTTGCTGTGGAGCAGGCCGGAGATGGTGTTCAGGGTGGTGGACTTGCCGGCGCCGTTGGCGCCGATCAGCGTGACGATCTCCCCCTCATTAACCTCGAAAGAGACGCCCTTGATGGCATGGATGCTACCGTAATAGACGTTGATATTTTCAACCTTCAAAATGGGATCCATCGCTCACGCCTCCTTTCGCTTGCCCAGATAGGCCTCAATGACCGTGGGATTGGACTGGATATCCGCGGGGCTGCCCTTGGCGATGATCTGGCCGAAGCTGAGCACGCAGATGCCCTCGCAGATGTTCATCACCAGGTTCATATCATGCTCGATGAGCAAAATGGCGATGTGGAAGGTATCCCGGATCTTGCTGCTATTCTCCATCAGCTCCGCCGTCTCGGAGGGGTTCACGTCTGCCGCCGGTTCGCCCAGCAGCAGCAGCGAGGGATTGGTGGCCAGGGCGCGGACAATCTCCAGCCGGCGCTGGGCACCGTAGGGCAGAGAGCCGGCCCGGACCTTGGCCAGATCCTGCATATCAAAGATGGACAGCAGCTCCAGCGCCCGGTCGTGGGCAATCTTTTCCTCTTTCCAGTAGCCGGGCAGGCGGAAGATACCGCTCCACATGGGATAGTGCATCTGGTCGTTCATGCCGATCTTCACGTTATCCTCCACAGACAGGGAGGAGAACAGGCGGATATTCTGGAAGGTACGGGCGATACCGGCCCGGTTGACCTGCATGGTGTTCATGCCGTGGGTGTCCTTGCCATCGAGCAGGATGGTGCCGCTGGTAGGCTGATAGACCTTGGTCAGCAGGTTGAACACTGTGGTCTTGCCGGCACCGTTGGGGCCGATCAGGCCGGCGATCTCCGTCCGACCGATGGTCAGGTTGAAATCTTCCACGGCCTTCAGGCCGCCGAAAGTAATGCCCAGATTCACGCACTCCAGAATAGGGGATTTGTCGATATCCCGATCCGGGATCATGGCGCTGGAGGGCACGGGAACCAGTTTAGACAGCATCGTTGAAATCCTCCTTTTTCTTGCGTCCGATCAGCCGGACCCGGACCTGGTCCAGGAACATCCGGATGGTAGGATTGTTGGTGACGAGCATCACCAAGATCAGTACGATGGCGTACACCAGCATCCGGTAGTCGGCGAATTCGCGCAGCGCCTCGGGCAGAATGGTCAGGGCCGCAGCGGCAATGATGGAGCCCTGCATGTTGCCCAGGCCGCCCAGCACCACGAACACCAGTACCAAGATGGAGGTGTTGAAGTCAAACTTGTTGGCGGTGATGGTGGAGTAGTTCATAGCAAACAGGGTGCCGGCAGCGCCCGCCAGAGCGGCGGAGGTGACGAAAGCCATCATCTTGTACTTGGTGATGTTGATGCCCACGCTCTCGGCCGCGATGGAGTTGTCCCGGATGGCCATGATGGCCCGGCCCGCCCGGCTGTTGACCAGGTTGAATACCACCATCAGCGTCAGCAGCACCAGAATTATACCGGCAGTGAAGCTGGAGATGCGGGAGATGCTGCCGATACCCATGGGGCCGCCGATGATTTCCCGGGCATCCGTATCCAAGCCCTGGATATTGCCCAGCAGGCTCACGTGCAGGCCGTTGGAGTCCACCGCCAGATAGAGGTTGTTGAAAATGGTTTTGATGATCTCGCCGAAGGCCAGCGTCACGATGGCCAGATAGTCGCCGTTGAGCCGCAGCACGGGGATACCGATGATCACACCGGCCAGGGCGGCGAAGGCGGCGCCGATTACCATGCTCACAGCCAGGCGCAGGGGATCAGAGGGGATGGCGTTTTCCAACAGCATGGCGGCGGCGGTGCCCATGAAGGCGCCCACGCTCATGAAGCCGGCGTGGCCCAGGCTCAGCTCACCCAGAACACCGACCGTCAGGTTCAAGGAAATGGCCATGACCACATACACGCAGATGGGGACCAGCATACCGGTCAGGGAGTAGCTCAGGCTGCCTTGGACGGACAGAAACTGAAGCACTGCATAGGCCAGCAGGACTAGGGCATAGGTGAGAAAGTTCCGGCGGGAAACGTGATTAAGTTTCTTCATAATCGTCACCTCAAACTTTCTCCCGGATCTGCTTGCCCAGCAGACCGGCGGGCTTGCCCAGCAGCACGATGATCAGCACGGCGAACACCACCGCGTCAGCCAGCTGCTGAGAGATGTAGGCCTGGGTAAAAATCTGGATCACACCCAGCAGCAAGCCGCCCAGCAGCGCGCCGGGAATGGAGCCGATGCCGCCGAACACCGCAGCGGTAAAGGCCTTGATGCCAGGCATGGAGCCGGTGGTGGGCACCAGGGTGGGATAGGCCGAGCACAGCAGCACGCCGGCTACCGCGGCCAGGCCGGAGCCGATGGCGAAGGTCAGGGAGATGGTGGCGTTGACGTTGATGCCCATCAGCTGGGCGGCACCCTTGTCTTCAGACACGGCTCGCATGGCCTTGCCCATCTTGGTCTTGCCGGTGAACCAGGTCAGCGCCACCATAATAATAATGCAGCTGACGATGGTGACAATGGTCACATAGGAGATGTTCAGCTGGCCGCCGGCCAGGGTGACGCCGCTCTGGAGCTCACCGTTTTCATCGGCGAACTTGAAGAAGGAGGGGAACATCTTAATATTGGACGACCACAGCAGCAGCGCGGCGTTCTGCAGAAAGTAGCTCACGCCGATGGCGGTGATCAGCACTGCCAGGGAAGGGGCCTGCCGCAGGGGCTTGTAGGCCAGCCGCTCGATCACGATGCCCAGCACGGTGCAGAGAATCACCGAGATGATCACACCCACCAGGGGAGGCAGCTCAAAGCTGGTGACTGCGTAGAAGCAGATGTACGAGCCCACCATGATCACGTCACCGTGGGCAAAGTTCAGCATCTTGGCGATGCCGTACACCATGGTATAGCCCAGGGCGATGATGGCGTACACACTGCCCAGACTGATACCGCTGATCAGGTAGTTTAAGAAGGTCATGGCAACACACCTCTTGAATGGTTTTTCTCCTGGCGCAGGAGGGGGCGGAACGGAGCATATCTGAAAAGCGCCCGTAAAACTGGCTCTTTTCAGATATGCTCTGCTTTTCCGGGGAGGCGGAGGGGAAAGTTCCCCCTCCGCCGGACCGAAGAAAAATGAATGCTTAGTCCAGGCCGACGTACACGCCGTTCTGAATGACCATGCCCTTGGGGCTCTTGGAAACCGTGCCGGTCTCGTCCCAGGTCATGCCAGATTCATCGCTGGTCAGGCCGTGGAAGGTCATGGTGGTGAACTGCTTGATCATGGCGTCGCACAGTTCCTCGCTGGACATATCGGGGGTGCAGCCGGCAGCTTCCAGCGCCTGCTTGTAAGCGTAGATGCAGTCGTAAGCGTCAGCGGCGAACTGGTTGGGGGTCTCGCCGTAGAGCTCCTGGTACTTGGCAACGAAAGCCTTGGTCTTCTCGTCTTCATCGTCGGCGTTGAAGGGGGTCAGCAGCATGACGCCCTCAGCCAGGGAGGTGTCAAAGCCGTCCACGCTCAGGATGCCGTCCATGCCGTCCACGCCAAACCACTTGGGAGAATATCCCATGGTGCTGGCCTGGGACAGGATCAGAGCGGCTACGTCATAGTACATGGGCAGGAACACCAGGTCGGCGCCGGAGCTCTGGGCCTCGCCCAGCTGGACGGAGAAGTCGGTCTTGTTGCCGTCGTTGAAGGTGGTGTCGGAGACCACGTTCAGGCCGCGCTTTTCAGCTTCAGCCATGAAGGTGTCATACAGGCCCTTGGAATACACGTCGTCGTTCTTCCAGATGACGGCAATCTTGGCGCCCAGTCCCTTTTCAGAGATGTACTCAGCGGACTTGGCACCCTGGCCGGAGTCGGTGAAGCACAACTGGAACACGTTGTCCTTGCCCTCGGTGGTAGCCGGGGAGGAGGCGGAGGGAGTCAGAGCGAAGATCCGGTCCTCATAGTTCAGAACGGAAGTAGCCTCGGCGGGCTTGGAGGTAACGGAACCCAGGGACAGCTGCATGCCCCAGTCCATCAGCTTGCCATAGGCGTTGGTGGCCTTCTCGGGGTCGTGGGCGTCGTCCTGATAGTTCAGCTCGAACTGGATGCCGCCCATGGCGTTGACCTCGTCCACGGCAATCTGAGCGCCGCGCTGGGCAGCGTTGCCGTAGATGGCGGCGTCGCTGGTCAGGGGGCCGGTACCGCCGATCTTAAAGGCACTGGTGGTTTCGCCGCCGGAACCGGAGCCGGACTCGTCAGAGGGGGAGGAGTCGTTGCCGCAGCCGGCCAGGCAGCCCATGACCATCACGGCTGCCAGAGCGAGAGAGAGAAACTTCTTCTTTTTCATGCTGGAATCTCCTTTTCACAGTAATATCATTCAAAAATCATACAAAAAAGCGGGCCCGCATGGAACAGCAGGCCCGCCCTCGTGTATCCGCGTTCAAAAGCGCCTGTGCTTCCACTTTAATTTGTGCGTAATCCCCACCAGAATAATCATGCATACGGCCAGAATAATCATGCATACAGCCAGAACCTGTACGGCCAGCAGAATGCGGCCTGCCAAGCCCAGGGCCAGCAGGGAAATCAGGCAAATAATAATGGACGCCATGGTCATGGCGTCCAAAATCAGGCAAATATGAAAAGCGCTGTTCTGCGCGCAGGAAGACTGAGCCTCTGCAGAAGTCGCAGACGCAGCAGAGCACATATTCATCATATTGGCACGATGGATAAAGAACATTGGCTCTGTCTCCTTTCAGTCAAATCCTTGTTGAAATCTATTGTAATGATTGGCACCGGGAAAGTCAATGGTGTTTTCAACCGATAATCCCCGAAAAACTAGAGGCTTTTCGCGCGAATTTGGCACTTGTGCACAAAAAAATGGGATTTTCTCCGGAAGGAGCAGTTCCTCAGGCGGACAAAGTTCTCTGTAAAGCGGACAAATATGCCTCCGAAACCCTGCTGCACACCCTCGCGGGGATCCAGGAGGGAATACTGTCCCTGGCTGTTGACCGCTTGCGCCGAGGGCTAGCGGGCGATGGTCGGCTTCGCGGAGGAAGAGCCCAATATGGTAACCGAGAAACTCAATT
>JAHHSB010000034.1 GCA_020025415.1 Oscillibacter sp.
CTCCCGGCACACGCCCCAGCCCCGGGATTCTTTGATGCCCACGGGGCCCCAGGGGGTCTGGCGGGTAAAGGCCCGGCGCTCCAGGGTGTAGCGCTGGCAACGGTACTCCCGCACGCCCAGGGTGGTGGTGTGGCGGAAGAGGACTTGCAGCATCTGCTCTCGCTGCTCTTCCCGGCACATGCAGGTCAAAAGCGTGGCGGGGCGGTTTTTCTTCATGCCGATGGCGGTGGTGTATACGTCCAGGGCCCCGGCGGCAAAGAGCTGCTCCATGGCAAAGCCCAACGCCTCGGGGGTCATGTCGTCTAAGTTGCAGGCCAACTCCAGCACCTCATTGGCCCCGGAGTCGCTCTCGCCCAGCAGGGCCCGGACGCAGTTGGCCCGGGGGAAGTCCTTGTTGCCGCAGCCATAGCCGATCTTCTCCACCCGCAGCACCGGCTGGGGCCCGAAGGCGGAGACGAAGTGGCGCAGCAGTGCCGCGCCGGTGGGGGTGCACAGCTCCCCGGCGATCTCCCCGCCGTAGCTGGGGATCCCCTGAAGCAAAAAGGCCGTGGCCGGCGCGGGGACGGGCAGGATCCCGTGGGCACAGCGCACCGATCCGCTGCCCACATGGACGGGGGAGGCCACCACCTGGTCGGGGCAGAGTTCCGCCATCAGCATGCACACGCCCGTGATGTCCGCCACCGCGTCCATGGCGCCCGCCTCGTGGAAATGGACCTCCTCTACCGGCATCTGATGGGCCCGGCTTTCCGCCTGGGCCACCAGCTCATAGACCGCCAGAATGTCCCGGCGCACCGGCTCCGGCAGAGAAAGCCCCGCCACGATGGCCCGGATCTCACTCAGTTTCGTGTGGTGATGGTGATGATGCTCGGGGTCATGCTCATGCTCGTGCTCGTGGTCGTGCTCGTGCTCGTGCTCGTGATGGTGGTCGTGCTCGTGGTGATGATGTTCGTGGCCGTCCAGGCTTTCTTCCTCCTCACCGTGGACGGTGACCCGAAGATGGCTGCCGTGGATGCCGCACTTCACTGCGTCCTCCCGGCGCAGCTCCACCCCGGGGATTCCCAGGGCGTTGAACCGGCGCAGAAAGTCCTCCGGCTGGGGATGGAGCTCCAGCAGCGCCGCCATGAGCATATCGCCGGCGGCGCCCATGCCGCAGTCTAAGTACAGCAGTTTCATTTCGATCCCTCCATATGATTGATCATGCTGGCCTGATAGGCCGCGCCGAAGCCGTTGTCGATGTTCACCACGCTTACCCCGCTGGCGCAGGAGTTGAGCATGGACAGCAGGGCGGACAGGCCGCCGAAGGCGGTGCCGTAGCCCACGCTGGTGGGAACCGCTACTACCGGGCAGTCCGCCAGACCGCCGATGACGCTGGCCAGGGCACCCTCCATGCCGGCAATGGCGATGATGACCTTGGCGCTCATGATCTCGTCTAGATGGCTCAAAAGCCGCTCCAGCCCGGCCACACCCACATCGTAAAGCCGCACCACCTCGTTGCCCAGAGCCTGGGCGGTGAGAGCGGCCTCCTCCGCCACGGGCATGTCGCTGGTGCCGCCGGTGGCTACCACGATCTTGCCCAGCCCGCTGGGGACGGGCAGCTCGCCCACGATGCCCACCCGGGCCAGCTCGTGGTAGGTTAGGGGCAGAGCCTCCGCTACCACCGGGGCGGCCTCAGGCTTCATGCGGGTGATGAGAATGGCCTTTTCTCCCCGCTGCCACATGGCCGCGGCGATGTCCCGGATCTGCTCCGGGGTCTTGCCCGCGCCGTAGATGACCTCTGCCACGCCCTGGCGCAGGCCCCGGTGCAGGTCCACCTTGGCAAAGCCCAGGTCGGCAAAGGGCTCCATCTTCAGTTGCAGCAGGGCCTGCTCTACGCTCAGGCCCCCGTCGGCCACCTGTTGGAGCAGGCGGCGGATCTCCTGTTTATCCATCTTTCTTTTTACCTCCCGGACAAATCCAGTAATACGCCGTCAAAATCCGGCGCAAGCAATTTCATCAGTTCCTCCCGCCGCTCCAGAGCGGTGGCCATCTGTTCCAAAGGCAGCTGAATCCTGGCCGCCTGGCCCAGCAGCCGTACCCGGAAATCCCGGAAGCCCAGGGCGTGGAGGGCAGCCTCCGCCCGTTCCACCCGCTCCAAGAGCTCCGCCGTGATGGGCCGCCCGGCGGGGATCCGGGTGGCCAGACAAGCATAGGCGGGCTTGTCCCAGGTGAATAGCCCCGCCTCCTTGGAAAGGCGGCGGATTTCTGCCTTGCTCAGGCCGCACTCCCGCAGGGGGGAGCGGACGGACAGCTCGCCCAGGGCCCGCATGCCCGGCCGGTCACCAGCGTCGTCGGAGGCGTTGGTGCCGTCGATGAGCAGGGAGTAGCCCTCCGCCTCCGCCCGCTCCTGCAGAGCGGTGAAAATGGCCCGCTTGCAGTGGTAGCAGCGCTCTGGCGGGTTGGCCGCCACCTCCGGCGCGGCCAGCACGTCCAACTCCACAATGGCCAGCTCTACCCCCAGCTCCGCCGCCAGACGGCGGGCGTCGGCCAGCTCAAAGGCGGGCTGGAAGGCGGTCTTGACATAGCAGGGCCACACCTGGGCCCCGGCCTGCACCGCCGCGTAGAGCAGATAGGCCGAGTCTGTGCCCCCGGAAAAGGCCAGGGCCACCCGGGAGTTTTCTCGGAAAAAGGTCTCAAGATCCATGGTATCCTCCTGTTGTTTCTCTTGGCAGGGGAATGAAAAAAGGCCACGAAAGCGTGCCCCGGGTCCCCGGGGCAGGGCGCCTTCATGGCCGAAGATGCGAATTTCGTATGCGGGAAGAGTCAGCCGGATTTGTCCCGGCAGCGGTTCCTTCATGGAACACGCCTTACTTTACCACATTTCCTGGGAAAAAGCAAGGCCGGGAAGCCCCTCAGCCTCCTAGGGCTTGGGTCTTTTCAAAGGCGGCGATGACTGCCTCCATGCACGCCGAGCGGAAGCCACGCTCCTCCAGCGCCCGGACGCCCTTAATGGTGCTGCCCCCCGGGGCGCAGACCTGGTCTTTCAGCACCCCCGGGTGCTGTCCGGAAGAAAGGATCAGCGCCGCCGAGCCCAGCACCATCTGGGCTGCCAGCTCCATGGCCTGGGCCCGGGGCAGCCCGCAGGCCACGCCGCCGTCCGCCAGACCCTCCACAAACAGGTCCACAAACGCCGGGCCGCAGCCGGCCACCGCGCTGCCGGCATCGATCAGGCTCTCCGGCAGGGCCGTGAGCCGCCCGGCGGCGGACAGGGCCCCCACCAGGGCTTGCTCCTGCTCGGCTGTTACGCTGGGACCAATGCTGTAAAGGATCATTCCTTGCCCAACTGCGGCGGGGGTGTTGGGCATGATACGGATGATGGGGCAGTCCACCCCTGCCATGCGCTGGAGGGCTTCGATGGTCAGCCCCGCCGCCATGGACACCAGGCAGCACGTCCCCGCCCGGGCCTCCAGCACCGGACGCAGCTCTGCAAGCAGCGCCTCCATGCCCTGGGGCTTCACCCCCAGAAAGAGATACTCCGCCCAGGCGGCCACAGAGGCGTTGTCCGCCGCTGAGCAGCCCAGCTCCTTAGCCAGAGCCTCCGCCTTGGCGGCGGTACGGTTGGCCAGGGCGATCTCATCCCTTGACAGAGTTTTTGCCAAGGCCCGGGCCAGGGCACCGCCCATGTTCCCCGTGCCAATGAATCCGAATCTTGCCATCATGCCACATCCTTTCGCATTCCCGGGGGGTCATTCCCGAACCTGCCCCTGGCCGTAAATTACATATTTCCAGCTGGTCAGCTCCTCCAGGCCCATGGGGCCCCGGGCGTGCATCTTCTGGGTGGAAATGCCGATCTCCGCCCCCAGACCGAACTCCCCGCCGTCGGTAAAGCGGGTGGAGGCGTTGACATACACCGCCGCCGCGTCCACGCCGTCCAGGAAGTCCTGGGCGGCGGAGTAATTTTCCGTCACGATGCACTCGGAGTGGCCGGAGCCGTGGGCGGCGATAAAGTCAATGGCCTCCCGGGCATCATCCACCAGCTTCACCGCCAGAATGTAGTCGCCGTACTCACTGTCCCAGTCTTCTTCCGCGGCGGGGACGGCCCGCTCCGCCCCCAGCTCCCGGGCCAGGACCAGAGACTCTGGGTCGCAGCGCAGCTCCGTCTGCTTCTGGGCCAGCAGGGGCAGGGCCTCACTCAAAAACGCCCGGGCCACGGAGCGGTGGATCAGCACGCACTCGGCGGCGTTGCACACCGAGGGGCGGGAGCACTTGGCGTTGTAGAGGATCTGGGCGCCCATGGCAAGGTCAGCCGCCTGGTCAATATAGATGTGGCACACACCCTCGCCGGTGCGGATGACGGGCACGCTGGCGTTGGCTGCCACGGAGCGGATGAGTCCCGCCCCGCCCCGGGGAATCAGTACGTCCACATAGGCGTTGAGATGCATCAGCTCGTTGGCTGTCTCCCGGGAGGTGTTCTGCACCAGGCTGACGCAGTCGGCAGGGAACCCCGCCTCTTCCAGAGCGGAGCGGAGGATCTTCACCACTGCCTGGTTGGAGCGGAAGGCCTCCTTCCCGCCCCGGAGGATACAGGCGTTGCCGGATTTTAGGCACAGCCCCGCTGCATCCACGGTGACGTTGGGCCGGGCCTCATAGATGATGGCGATGACCCCCAGCGGCACGCTTCGCCGACCGATGATTAGGCCGTTGGGCCGGGTCTCCATCTTGCTCACCCGGCCGATGGGGTCGGGGAGGGCCGCCACCTGGCGCAGCGCCCCGGCGATGTCCGCCACCCGCTTGGGGGTCAGGCTCAGCCGGTCCAGCAGCGCGGCGGACATGCTGCTCTCCCGCGCCGCCGCCACGTCCTGGGCGTTGGCCTCCAGCCACTCGCCCTGCCGGGCCTCCAGCGCCCGGGCCATGGCCTCCAGGGCCTGATTCTTCCGCTCCGTGCCGGCGGTGGCCAGCACTCTGGCCGCCGCTTTGCCCGCGGCGCCCTGCTGTTCCAGTTCCGTCATAGCTGCGCGCTCCTTTCTGCGATGAAGCGGGTGCCCACGTCCTGCCCCGCCACAATGTCGTAAAGGTCCTCCGGCCGCTGGCCGTTGGTGATCACCATGTCGCAGCCGGCGTCTATGGCGATTTTCGCGGCGGATAGCTTGGTGGCCATGCCGCCGGTGCCCCGCCAGGATCCGGCGCCCCCGGCCATTTCCAGGATTTCCGGCGTCAGCTCCCGGACATGGTGGATCAGCTGGGCGTCCGGGTGGGTGTGGGGGTCGGCGGAGTAGAGCCCGTCGATGTCGCTGAGCAGCACCAGCAGATCTGCCCGGCACAGCCCCGCCACGATGGCCGAAAGGGTGTCGTTGTCGCCCAGCACCTTGTGCCGCCCGGTCTCGATCTCCGCCGAGGAGACGGAGTCGTTCTCGTTGACTACCGGGATCACGCCCAGCTCCAGCAAAGCCTCGAAGGTGCCGGTAAGATGCTCGGCCCGCTCCGGGTCGTCCACATCGTCCCCGGTGAGGAGGATCTGGGCCACGGAGCGGTTATACTCGGAGAAGAGCTTGTCATAAATGTGCATCATCCGGCACTGGCCCACCGCGGCGGCGGCCTGCTTCATACGCAGTTCGCTGGGCCGCTGGGAAAGGCCCAGCTTGGCCGTGCCCACGCCGATGGCACCGGAGGTGACCAGGATCACCTCGTTGCCCATGCCCTGCAGGTCTGCCAGGGTCCGGACCAGATGCTCCATGCTGCGCAGGTTCACCGCGCCGCTGTCGTGGGTGAGGGTGGAGGTGCCCACCTTCACCACAATTCGCTGCTTGCTTGCTTCCACGGCTTCCGCCTCCTGTTTTGGTTTGGTATGAGGATTGGCAAGATTATAGCATGGCCCGCTGGAAAAAGAAAGTCGGTGTATTTTCTGAATTTTGGAGAACAATACGGGGGAAAGGTGGGAGCTTTTTATGACAGAGGAGACCAAGCCCTCCTGCTCCGGCGGGGAAGATCAGGAGCAGACTGCCCAGCAGATCGTGGACTGGGGGGCCAGCCTGACCCGAAGCCCCCGGGGCAGCGTGTACTGCCTGAGCATCGTGGGGCTGATCGAGGGGCACAACTTAGCGCCCCAAACCGCCAAGACCACCCAGTATGAGCACGTGCTGCCCCTGCTGGCCCGGCTGGAGCAGGCCGAGGACGTAGACGGAGTGCTGTTTCTGCTCAACACTGTGGGCGGGGATGTGGAGGCGGGCCTGGCCATCGCCGAGCTGATTGCCAGCATGACCAAGCCCACCGTCTCCTTGGTGCTGGGGGGCAGCCACTCCATCGGCGTGCCTCTGGCGGTGGCGGCGAAGGAGAGCTTCGCCGTGCCCAGCGCGGCTATGACCATCCACCCGGTGCGCACCACCGGCACGGTGATCGCCGCGCCCCAGACCACCCGGTATTTCCAGCGGCTCCAGAAGCGGATTGTGGACTTTGTGGCCGGCCACAGCCAGGTGGGGGCCCAGCGCTTTACCCAGCTGCTGATGCAGCGGGAGGACCTGGCCGCCGATGTGGGCAGCGTCCTCTACGGGCAGGAGGCGGTGGACGTCGGGCTTATCGACCGGCTGGGGGGCCTGTCCAATGCCCTGGAGAGCCTTTACGGCCAGATCGCTGAGCACCGGAAATCGCGCCCATGAGGAAAAAGACCCCGCCCGATTTGGGCGGGGCTTTTTTCGTTGGGGATCAGGCGTTTTTGAAAAGCTGGGCCTTTGCAACGCTTTTGGGATCCCAAATCAGCAAATACGCTACCCGGATTACCAGGGCCAGGGCCACCATGGACAGGCCCAGGAAGGCGCCGTTGAGCAGATCGGAGGCGGCTGGGGTGAAATAGGCCGCCCCCGGCTCCAGGTACTCGAATACGGCGTCCCTCAGCCACATAAGGGCGGCGCCCCAGAACATCCAGCACAGGATCCCTACCCAGAGCTCCCGGGCGGCGGCGATGCCCATGGCGGTGAGAAACGGGAACCAGGGTACGATCTCCCTGTGCCAGAGATGCTCAAACGCCAGTAGGACAGAGCCGCCTCAGAGCATCCGGGGCGCAAAAAGCCGCCCTACCGCAGAGGCCCGGCCGGGCGGATCAAAAAACAGTTCAGAATACCAACTGCACCAGCAGCATATAGCCGATGGTGCCGCCCAGAATGCTGAGGAGGGTAGAGCGCTTCCATAGCTGCAGCCCCGCCGTAAGGGCGACGCCCAGCAGCTCCGGCAGGCCGAAGGGAGCGGCGAGGAAGGACACGTCCTTGAGACAGTAGACGATGAGCATGCCCATGATGGCGCAGGGCAGCACCCTTCCCAGGTATTCCGCTGCCGGGGGCAGGCTCTGGCGGCGGCGCATGAGCAGGAAGGGCAAAAAGCGGGTAAGCATGGTGCAAAGGGCCATCACGGCCACCAGGGCCGCGGCGTGCAGGTCAATCATCGGCGGCCTCCTCTATCTCCGGGACGTCCAGCCGCTTGCGGCAGGCCATCAGCCCCACGGTGATGCCCAGCATGGCCGGAATCAAAAATACGTCCGCGGGAAAAATCACCCGGCTCAGCGCCGTCATGCCCAGGCCCAGCAGGGCAGGCAGGTGCTGGCGGGAGGAGAGCCACTGCTCCACAAACACAGTGACGAACAGGGCTGTCATGGAAAAGTCGATGCCTGTGGTGTCGAAGGGGATGATGGAGCCCAACAGCGCCCCCAGGGTGCCTCCCGCGACCCAGTAGCACTGGTCGAACACGGATACCAAAAAGCGGTACAGATGCGGGTCCTCTCCCCGGGGCACGGCCCCATCGCACAGCAGGGAATAGGTCTCGTCCGTGAGAGAGAAGAACAGGTATGGGGCCTTGGCTCCGGCGCCCCGGTACTTGTCCAGCATGGAAAGACTGTAAAAAATATGCCGGGCGTTGACCATCAGGGTGGTCAGAGCCGTCATGATCAGCGAGGCGCCCCCGGCCATCAGACTCACCCCCACATACTGGCAGGACCCGGCGTAGATGGTCAGGCACATCACCAGGGCCCAGCCTGCGCCGAAGCCGCTCTGGGAAAGCAGGATGCCAAAGCCCAGCCCCAGTACCAGATACCCCGCCATCACCGGCAGGGATTTTACAAAAGCCGCCCGAACCAAGCGTCTGGACAGAGCGCGTCACTCCTCTCCGCAAAAGCCGCCCCGCCGCCGGGAAGGCGGATTGGGTGGCAAAACGTCTAATTCAAGAAAATAACACACTCGCCGACAAAAAACAAGCGCCCGGGGAAAAAGCCGTCCCCCCGTCCTTTCACAGATTTTACCTTGAAAAAGAAAGGCTTGTCTGGTATAGTATTAAAATTAACCATAGTATGGCCTGACCGGGCCCGGACAGCCGACGCATTCCGGCGTCCTGCCCCGGCGGGGAACAGCTGCGAGAGGTGAGTTCGTGTACCTAAAAGCGTTGGAGATTCAGGGCTTTAAGTCCTTTCCTGAAAAGACGGTCCTCCAGTTTGCTGAGGATATTACCGCCATCGTGGGGCCCAACGGCTCCGGCAAATCCAATATTTCCGACGCCATCCGCTGGGTCATGGGCGAGCAGAGTGCCAAGGGGCTCCGGGGCGCCAAGATGGAGGACGTGATCTTCGGCGGCACGGCCAAGCGGCCCCAGATGGGCTTTGCCCAGGTGACGCTGGTGATCGACAATACCGAGCATATCTTCCCCACCATGGAGGAGGCGGAGGTGGCTATTACCCGCCGCTATTACCGCAGCGGGGAGAGTGAGTATTATATCAACCGCCAGTCCGTGCGATTGCGGGACGTGACGGAGCTGTTTTTGGACACCGGCATGGGCCGGGAGGGCTACTCCATCATCGGCCAGGGCAAGATCGACGAGATCCTGTCTACCCGCAGCGGCGACCGGCGGGAGATTTTTGAAGAGGCGGCGGGCATCTCCAAATACCGCCGCCGCAAGGAGGAGTCGGAGCGCAAGCTCCAGCGCACCGAGGAGAATCTGGTGCGCATCAATGACAAGATCGCCGAGCTGGAGCTCCAGGTGGAGCCTCTGCGGGATCAGGCAGAGAAGGCGAAAAAATACCTCATCCTCCGGGACGAGCTGCGCTTGCTGGAGATCTCCGTGTGGCTGACCAATCTGGATCAGCTCAAGGCTGACGCCCGGCAGCTGGAAGTGGACTTCCGGGCCGCCCAGGAAGAGCGGGACCGGGCCCGGGTGGCGCTGGACCAGCTCTATGCCCAGGGGGAGGAATACGGCCGGAAGATGCAGGAAAAGGACCTGGAGGCGGAGGACCTCCGGGCCCAGACCGCCCAGCTGGACAGCGCCCTGAGCGAGGAGGATGCGGCGGTGGCGGTGCTGGAGAGCACCATCACCCACCAAGAGGAGAACCTGGAGCGCCTGAACCGGGAGCTGGCCGAGCAGGACAGCCGCTCCGGCGGCCTGGACCGGCAGATCCAGGCCCTGGACGAGCGGGTAGCTGAGATCCGGGCCCAGGCCCACGGACTCAACGCCCGGCTGACGGAGCTGTTGGAAAAGGCCCGGGCCGCGGCGGATTCTGCTGGCGGGGCTGGCAGCCAGGCAGAGGCTCTCCGGGGCCGGGAGGCTGTGGCCGTGGCGGCTGCAGCGGACGCCCGGGCGGAGGAAAAGGCCGTGGAGGCGGAAAACGGACAGATCCAGGTCCGCCGGGCCGCAGTGGCGGAGGAGCTTGCCGCCGCCCACGAGCGGCTGGACAGCGCCCGGGCCGAGGCAAAGGCCAACCGCCGCAGCCTGGACGACGCACGAGACGAGGCGGAGGCTGCCGCCAACGTTATCGCCGGGCACAACCTGAAAATGGAAGAGCGCAGCCGCCGGGCGGATGAGGCCGAGCAGGAAAAGCTCCGGCTGACCATGGACGCCGGGGCTCTGGATAGCCGCATTCGATTGCTTCGGGAGATGGAGCGGGAATACGAGGGCTTTTCCAAGGCTGTGCGCATCGTCATGCAGGCCAAGGGGAGCCTTCGGGGGATCCACGGCCCGGTGGCGGAGCTGATGAGCGTGGAGAGCCGCTATTCCGTGGCGCTGGAGATTGCCCTGGGCGGCGGCTTGCAGAATATCGTGGTGGATCGGGAAGAGGACGCCAAGGCCGCCAT
Organism: Oscillibacter sp.; assembly: GCA_020025415.1. Lineage (GTDB taxonomy): Bacteria > Bacillota > Clostridia > Oscillospirales > Oscillospiraceae > Oscillibacter. Next base: position 10,077 of record JAHHSB010000034.1, read on the forward strand.
TGGCTTTTTGAAAAAGCGGGACGGGGGCCGGGCCACCTTCCTGCCCCTGAGCGCTATGCGGGGCGAGCTGCTCCGCCAGCCGGGGCTGGAGGAGGAGTACGGCTATGTAGGCCTGGCCTCGGAGCTGATCCACTTTGACCCCCGCTACCAGGGGGTGTTCCGCAACCTGCTGGGCCGCACCGTGGTGGCCGAGGACTTGGACTGCGGCATCGCTATGGCTCGGAAGTACCGCAACGCCTTCCGCATCGTCACCCTGGACGGCCAGGTCATCAACCGGGGCGGCTCCATGACCGGCGGCAGCGTCAGCCGCAGTGCCGGCGTGC
>JAHHSB010000035.1 GCA_020025415.1 Oscillibacter sp.
GGCGGAAGCCCAGCGGGAGCACGACGCCTTTGCCGACTGCCTGCGCAAAGCGGGGGTAGAGGTGGTCTACCTTACGGATCTGACGGCGGAGAGCCTGGTGACGCCGGAGGTCCGCCGGCAGTTTATCACCGAATTTTTGAAAGAAGCGGGGATCCAGGATCCCCGGACGGAGGAGGCGCTGCAGCGCTACTTCCAGGACATGGATAACCGCACACTGGTGGAGACCATGATGGCAGGCGTGCGCAAGAGCGAGCTGTGCTCCGGCAGCGCCCGGCTGGGCGATCTGGTTTCTGCGGCGGAGGAGAACTACCCCTTTGTGGTGGATCCCATGCCCAACCTCTATTTTACCCGGGATCCTTTTGCCACCATCGGCACGGGGGTGTCCCTGCACAAGATGCACACCACCACCCGCAACCGGGAGACCCTATTCGGCAAATTCATCTTTAAGTACCACCCCAGCTATAAAAACGTCCCCCGCTGGTACGATCGGGGGCAGACCTCCTCTCTGGAGGGCGGCGATATCCTGATCCTTTCCCCCCAGGTGCTGGCGGTGGGCATTTCCGAGCGCACCCGGGAGGACTCCATCGACCATCTGGCCCAGACAGTGCTGTCCGAGAGCAAGACGTTCAAAAAACTGCTGGCCTTCAACATTCCCAAGAGCCGCTCGTTCATGCACCTGGACACGGTGTTCACCATGGTAGATCGAGACAAATTCACCGTTCACCCCAACATCCTTCAGCAGATCACCGTGTTCGTCATGGAGCTGGGAGAGGACGGCACCATGAAGATCCGCAAGGAGGACGGGCGGCTGGGGGATATCCTGAAAGAACACCTGGGCCTTTCCCAGGTGACCCTGATCCCCTGCGGCCAAGGCAGCGAGATTGACGCCGCCCGGGAGCAGTGGAGCGACGGCTCCAACACCCTGGCCATCGGGCCCGGGGAAGTGGTGGTCTATTCCCGCAACTATGTCACCAACCGCTCGCTGGAAGAGGCGGGGGTCAAGCTTCACATCATCCCCAGCGCGGAGCTTTCCCGCGGACGGGGCGGTCCCCGCTGTATGTCTATGCCCCTGATCCGGGATGACCCCACCTGACGAGCGTCCCGGCAGATTTCACAGGGTACCGCTTCAGGCGGAACAAGACCCTTTTGACGCGCTGCTTTCCAGCACCAATCCCATCAATTGAAAAGGAGAACACACTATGGCAGTCAATTTGAAAGGAAGAAGCTTTCTCACCCTCCAGGACTTCACTCCCCAGGAGATCCGTTACCTGCTGGATCTGGGCCACGATCTGAAGGCCAAGCGCCGCAGCGGCATCCACGCCCAGACCCTCCGGGGCAAGCACATCGTGCTGCTGTTTGAAAAGACCTCCACCCGCACCCGCTGCTCGTTTGAGGTGGCGGCCACGCAGGAGGGCGCTCATGTGACCTATCTGGACGCGGGCAGCTCCCAGATGGGCAAGAAGGAGAGCCTGGAGGACTCCGCCAAGGTGCTGGGCCGCTTCTTTGACGGCATTGAGTACCGTGGCTATGAGCAGAAGGTGGTGGAGGATCTGGCCAAGTACTCCGGCGTGCCCGTGTGGAACGGCCTGACCGACGCTGACCATCCCACACAGATCCTGGCGGACATGATGACCATTGAAGAGCACTGCGCCAAGCCCCTGAACCGGGTGAAGGTGGTCTTCCCTGGCGACGTGCGCAACAACATGTGCTACGCCTGGATGATCGGCGCGGCCAAGATGGGCATGCACTTTGTGGGTATTGGCCCGGATACCCTGGTCAAAGAGATGGATCAGGAGATCGTCCGCAAGGTCAACGCCACCGCCGCAGGGACCGGCGCCCGCATTGAGATCACCAGCGATATGTCCGCCGTAAAGGACGCGGACGTGATCTACGGCGACATCTGGGCTTCCATGGGCGAAGAGGCCCTGATTCCCGAGCGGACCAAGCTCCTCTCGCCCTATCAGGTGACGGAAGAGGTGCTGCAGGCCACCGGCAACCCTGACGTGCTCTATCTCCACTGCCTGCCCTCTTTCCACGACTTTGAGACCAAGCTGGCCAAGGAGTGGAGGGACAAGGGCGTGGATATCCGGGAGGTCACCGACGAGGTCTTCCGGGGCAAGCACTCCGTGGTCTTTGACGAGGCAGAAAACCGCATGCACTCCATCAAGGCAGTGCTGGTGGCCACCATCGGCTAAGACCGGACAAGAACAAGGGAGGGAACGCGTTTGGCAAAATCCAAATTTCGGATGCCCACGGCCTATACCATCCTGTTTCTGCTGTTGATCCTGGTGGCCCTGGCCACCTGGCTGATCCCCGCGGGCGCCTATGACTATGTGGACGGCGTCCCCGTGGCGGGGACCTATCACGCCGTGGAGCAGAACCCCCAGGGGGTGGGTGACATCCTGCTGGCGGCCTTCTCCGGCTTTTACGACGCCGTGGATGTGTGCATCTTCATTTTGATGGTGGGCGGCTTTTTGGGCGTGGTCATGAAGACCGGCGCCATCGACGCCGGCGTGACCGGCGTGATCGGCGGCCTGGGCGGCCGGGAAAAGTGGCTTATCCCCATTTTAATGGTGTTTTTCGGCCTGGGCGGCACCACTTACGGCATGTGGGAGGAAACCATGGCGTTTTATCCCCTGCTGATCCCGGTATTCCTGGCGGCGGGCTATGACGCGGTGGTGGGCATCTCCGTGATTTTGCTGGGCGCCGGAGCCGGCGTCATCTGCTCCACGGTCAATCCCTTTGCCACCGGCATCGCCGCCGGCTTTGCCGGAGTGTCCCTGGGGGAGGGCATCCTCCTCCGGGTGATCCAACTGGTGGTGTTTGAAGGCGCGGCCATCTGGTTCGTGATGAGCTATGCTGCCCGGGTGAAGCGGGATCCCACCCGCTCAGTAGTGGGCGTGGGCGCCGGCAAGCTTCACGTCAGTGCGTCGGAGCCCCTGCCCCTGACCGGGCGGCGGAAGGTGGTCCTGGCTGTCTTTGCCCTGGTATTTCTGGTGATGATCTACGCGGTCATCCCCTTCGACGAGATGGGACTGCCCCTGCCCGCCCTGGGTTGGTGGTTCCCGGAGCTGTCCGCTTTGTTCCTGGTGGGCGGCGTCATTGTGGGCCTAATCGACCGGATGGAGGAATCGGAGATCGCCGATACCTTTGTGGCCGGCTGTGCGGACCTGCTTGGCGTGGCGCTGATCATCGGTATCAGCCGGGGTATCACAGTGCTGATGAACCAGGGGCGCATCACTGACACCATCCTCCACTGGGGCGAGGAGGCCCTCACCGGGGCCAGCCCCATCGTGTTTATTCTGCTGGTGTACGTGCTCTACCTGCCTCTGAGCCTGCTGATCCCCTCCTCCTCCGGTCTGGCTACGCTGTCTATCCCCATCATTGCCCCCCTGGGCAAGTTCGCTGGGGTCTCTGCTGCGCTGGTGGTGACAGCGTTCCAGTCCGCCTCTGGCCTGGTGAACCTGATCACCCCCACCGCGGCGGTAGTCATGGGCGCCCTGGCCCTGGGCCATGTGTCCTATGACCGCTGGTTCCGCTATGTGTGGAAGCTGGTGGCGGTGCTGCTGGGACTGACGCTGCTGTTCTTAGTGGCGGGGATCTGGCTGTCCTGACGAAAAAAGGAGACTCACCGAAAGGTGAGTCTCCTTTTTAATGGACAGAAGAATCAGAATACCAGAATCAGGCCATTTTTCATGGCGTAGAAGCTGGTCAGCCCCCGGCAGGAGAACAGCGTCACATCCTTTACCGGCAGTTGGGCAAGAATCTGCTCTTTCAGGCGCATGGCCCCGGCCAGATTCTCGCAGTGGGTGAGAATGACCTCCGCATCGGTACAGTCCTTGCTGGCGCGCATCAGCTCCACAATGTTGCGAAAGGTCTTGGCCTCGCCCTTGGCCTTGCCCGCCATATGGATGGTACCCTGAGGCGTGGCGTCGGCGATGACGTGGATACCCAAGGTGTGGAGCAGGTTGCCAACCAGGGGACGCATCCGGCCGTTTTTGATCAGGTTGTCGTAATTTTCCAGGGTAAAGATGGTGCGCAAAGAGGCCTGATAGGTGCGCAGTTCGCCGCAGATGGCGTCAAAATCCGGCTCCGCTGCCCCTTCGATCAGGGCCTGGGCCTTGCGGACCAGCAGCACCATGGCGCCGGCGGTACTGCGGGTATCAATGATGCAGATCTTCTTTTCGGGATATTCGTCAAGCACCATGCTGCGCCCCTGTACGGCGGCATTATAAGTGCCGGAGAGGTTGCTGGAAATGGTAAAACAGATGGAGCAGTCCGCCTTTTCAAAGGCGCGGGCAAAGGCGGCAGGGGAGGGACAGGCAGTGGAAGAGGCGCTTTTTTCCTGCCGCATGGCCTCCAGCAGGGAGGGGATGTCCAGGTTCTCGTCATCGATCCACTCCTGCTCACCAATGGAGATGCGCAGGGGGACAACCTCCAGCCCCACGCGGCTGCTTTGCAGCATGGGGGGCCTCATATCGCAGCTGCTGTCACAAATCACATTCCAAGTCATAGCCACAGTCCTCTCAAATCTAGTACTTAAAACCATATTACAATACGCACGAAATTTTGTCAATCCTCATCCCGCCTGGTTTTCCTGCCGGAAAGGGGCAATCCTCTTGACTTTCCCCGGCGCTTGTGGGACACTGATGAATAGTTCGAAAAAGAACTTTTTATCAGATGAGTTCACGGCAAGGAGGATCTCTGACATGCATGAAAAAGCTGCCGATCTGGGGCAGGGGAACGTCAGAAAGCTGCTGTTCCGCTTGGCGATGCCCACCATCGCCTCTCAGATCGTGAATATGCTCTACAATCTGGTGGACCGGGTGTACATCGGCCACATGACCCCCGTTGACACGGTGGGAAAGCTGGCGCTGACGGGCGTGGGCATCTGCATGCCCCTCATTATGATGATCTCGGCCTTTGCCGCGCTGATGGCCTTCGGCGGGGCACCCCGGGCCTCTATCCAGGAGGGAAAGAACGACTCCAAACAGGCTGAGCAGATCATGGGCAACAGCCTGACTGCGCTAATCACCGCGGCGGTGGTGCTGACGGTGGTCTTCAGCGTCTTTGCGGAGGATCTGCTGCTGCTCTTCGGCGCCAGCCCCAACACCATCGGCTACGCCGTGGATTATATGCGTATCTATACCCTGGGCACCATCTTTGTGCAGCTGACCCTGGGCATGAACGCCTACATCACCGCCCAGGGCTTTACCACCATCAGCATGAAAACAGTGCTGCTGGGTGCCATACTCAATACCATCCTGGACCCCATCTTCATCTTCGGGCTGGATCTGGGTGTCCGGGGCGCTGCCCTGGCCACTATTTTGTCCCAGGCGGTGTCTGCGGTGTGGGTGATATGCTTTTTGCTGAGCAAACGGACCAAGTGGCGGCTGCGTCGGGAAAATCTCCGCCCCCGCCTGCCAGTCATCCTGCCCAGCATGGCCCTGGGACTGTCGCCTTTTATCATGCAGGCCACGGAGAGCCTGATCGCCGTGTGCTTCAACTCTTCGCTGCTCGAATACGGCGATGACATCGCCGTGGGTGCCATGACGGTGCTCACCAGCATCATGCAGTTTGCCATGATGCCCCTTCAGGGCCTGACGCAGGGTGCCCAGCCCATCGTCAGCTACAACTACGGAGCCCGAAACCGGGAGCGGGTGGAAAAAGCCTTCCGGGCGCTGCTGGTCTCCTGTGTGGCCTATTCGGCCACGCTGTGGCTTTTGGTGCAGCTGTTCCCCCGGCTGTTTATCATGATTTTCAACAGCGATCCCCAGTTGGTGGAGTACGGCTCCTGGGCGCTGCGGATCTACATGGCGGTGACGGGCCTGTTCGGGATCCAGATCGCCTGTCAGCAGACATTTATTGCCCTGGGCAACGCCAAGACCTCGCTGTTTCTGGCGGTGCTGCGGAAGATCATCCTGCTCATTCCCCTCATCTATATTCTGCCCCGTTTCTTTGAGAACAAGGCCTTTGCCGTGTTCCTGGCCGAGCCGGTGGCAGATCTGCTGGCTGTGATCACTACCGCTACCATGTTCTCCATCCAGTTCCGGAAAGCCATGCGCAGCATGGATCCCTGAGTTTCATTTCTTTTGCCGGCGAGCGATCGCCGGCATTTTTTTGCCTGCAGGCGGTGAACAAATCCTGGAAAACAGTTGACAATCAAAATTTGGTGTGTTACTGTACTAAGTGAACAGTACAATAGTACAAATAAGACAAGCTTAACACCGTTCTGACACGGCAGCGATAGACAAGAAGGCCCCGCATGGGGTATATGATAAGGGGCTCTGTGAAAAGATAGAGAAAACCTGAAGAAAAACAAGGAAGCAGATCGTTTTAAGAAGTGACGGCAGCCGGGCGTATGCGCGGACAGGTGTCCGAAGAAGCGGGAGGCGTACTTTGAAAGTTTTAATTACCACAGATTGGTATATTCCGGCGGTCAACGGCGTGGTTACGTCGGTGCAGAACCTGCGCCGGGGCCTGGAGGCGGAGGGGCATGAGGTACGGATCCTGACCCTCTCCCAGACTGCCCATTCCTTTGAACAGGATGGGGTGATCCAGATCGGGTCCCTGGCGGCGGGAAAAATCTATCCCGGTGCCCGGCTGCGCTCCCATCCGGTGGGCAAGTGGATCAAAGAGCTGCTGGCCTGGGGTCCCGATGTGGTCCACTCCCAGTGTGAGTTCAGCACTTTTTTACCAGCCCGGCGCATTGCCGAGACCTTGGATGTGCCCTTGATCCATACCTATCACACGGTTTATGAGGATTATACCCATTATTTTTCCCCCAGTAAACGCTGGGGCCGCCGGGCGGTGGTGGTATTTTCCCGCTGGGTGGCCGCCCAGACGGACTGCATAATTGCACCCACGGAGAAAATCTGCAGTCTGTTGGAGAGCTATGGGGTGGATACCGAGCTGCGGGTGATTCCCAGCGGCATCGACCTGAGTCGTTTCAGCAGCCCGGTGGATGCCTCGGCCCAGGCCCGGCTCCGGCAGGCCCTGGACCTGCCGGAGGATGGAGTGACCCTGGTTTCCGTGGGCCGCCTGGCGGAGGAGAAGAACACCCAGGAGCTGATCGCGTTCCTGGCCCGGCTGAAGGACCGGCCGGTGACGCTGCTGCTGGTGGGCGATGGCCCGGACCGGGCCCGGCTGGAGGGTCTGGCCGCTGCATCCGGTGCCCGGGTGCGCTTTGCCGGCATGGTCAGCCCCCTGGAAGTGGCGGATTACTATCGGCTGGGCGATCTGTTTGTCAGCGCCTCCTCCAGTGAGACGCAGGGCCTGACCTATATCGAGGCTCTGGCCGGGGGCGTGCCGCTGCTGTGCCGGGCGGACCCTTGTCTGACGGGAGTGGTGCAGGAGGGCGTCAACGGCTGGCAGTACCACGGGCAGGAGGAGTTCTTTGCCCGGCTGGAACAATTCCTGGCCCAGCCCGAGCTGCGCAGCAGCCTGGCCAGGCAGGCCCGGGAATCGGCCCGAAGCTTTTCCGGGGAGATCTTCGGAAAGCGGGCGGCCGCCGTGTATCAGGAGATGATCACGAGAAAGAAGAACCGGGGCGTGAAAGGAGCGTCGGCATGAAGGGCAATCAAACCCGACTGGCTGTCAGGCTGATCTCCCTGGCTGGTTGGGTCATCTGTCTGGCGCTGGGGCTTTGGGGTTGGAAGCTGGGAATTTTTACCTCCCAGGAAAAGCTGGAGACCTTCATCGCCGGACTGGGGCTGGCGGGGGGCCTGGCCTTTACCGCCTTTCAGATGGTGCAGGTGGTGGTGCCCGTGATTCCCGGCGGGCTGAGCTGCCTGGCCGGTGTGCTGCTCTTCGGTCCGATGATGGGCTTTGTATACAATTATGTGGGGATCTGCATCGGTTCGCTGCTGGCCTTTGCCATTGCCCGCATCTACGGAAAGCCGCTGCTGCAGGCTATGTTTCCCCAGAAGCTGCTGGAAAAATATCAAAGCTGGACGCAGGAAAAGGATCGCTTTGCCCGCTGGTTTGCCTTGGCAATCTTTTTCCCGGTGGCGCCGGATGACTTCCTGTGCTACCTGGCGGGGACCACGGAGCTGTCCTGGCAGAAAATGACGGCGATCATTTTGTTAGGAAAGCCCTGCTCCATCGCCCTGTACAGCCTGGGGCTGACGGTGCTTTGGCGGCACGCGGCGGGGCTGCTGGCGTGAAAGAAGGAGAAAGAAATGAGAATTTACCTGTATAAAGGCGGCAGCCGCCTGGTGGGCAAGAGCGGTGTGGGACGTGCCATCGAGCACCAGGAGGATATGCTCCACCGCACCGGGATCTACACCACCTGCACCTGGTCCCAGCCGGCGGATGCGGTACATCTGAACACGGTGTTTCCCGACTCGGTGCTGGTGGCGCTGCGGGCCCGGCTGCGGGGCAGAAAGGTCGTCTATTACGGTCACTCCACCATGGAGGATTTCCGCAACTCCTTCAAGGGCTCCAACCTGCTGGCGCCGCTGTTCCGTCGGTGGATCACGTTCTGCTACGGACTGGGGGACGTGGTGCTCACGCCCACCCGCTATTCCAAGGAGCTGTTGAAAAGCTACGGGGTGCAACGGCCTATCCACGCCATTTCCAACGGAGTGGATACCGGTTTCTTCGCCCCCGATGAAGATGCCCGGGCCCGCTTCCGCCAGCGCTGGCAGCTGGCGGAGGGGCAGCCGGTGGTGGTCTCTGTGGGGCATCTGATCCAGCGCAAGGGCCTGCTGGACTACATTGAACTGGCCCGCTCGCTGCCCCAGGTGCGTTTTTTCTGGTTCGGCTGGACGGATCCCACCCTGGTGCCCCAGGAGATCCGCACTGCCATTCAGTCGGCGCCGTCCAACCTGACCTTCCCGGGCTATGTGGACCGGGCGGCCCTGCGGGATGCTTACTGCGGGGCGGACGCCTTCGTATTCATGAGCCATGAGGAGACCGAGGGCATCGTAGTCCTGGAGGCCCTGGCCTGCGGGGCCCCCGCGCTGCTGCGAGACATTCCCGTTTACGACGGCTGGCTGGAAGACGGAAAGAATGTCTATAAAGCCCGGCAGACCGAGGAATTCCAAGACATCCTGACTCGTATGCTCTCCGGGGAGCTGCCCTCCCTGGCCCAGGCGGGCCGGGAAGTGGCCGAGGAGAGAAGCCTGGAGGCTATGGGCCGCAAACTCCAGCAGATCTACCAGCAGGAGGGCTTCCAGACCGTGGAGAGCGAAGAAAAGAAACAGCCCGCCGCTGGCAGCGGCCTTTCCGGCAGATACCTGCCCCAGCTCATTCGCCACACGGGCAGAGACTGAGTACATTACCCCGGCGGGAAGGGGCTGCCTGGCAGGTCTTCCCTTTGGACAAAATGCCCCAGATCGTGGTGTACGGCGTGAGGGATGAGACTTCCGGCGTCGGGCCCTACCGGACGGATGACGGGGGCGTGGAGCTGGTGCCGGCGATCAGGTGGATCGGGTGTCGTTCCACCTGACCGCGGGGCTTTGTGATACAGACAGCAACACGTTGTATTACTGCAAGCTGGATACATGAGCGGCCGGCTTGCCGCGGGAAACCAGACAAAAATATCCCGGTGTGCGGGGCAGAGAAGTATCTGCCCCGCACACCGGGATGCTTTTTTATGCAAGAGGGGCCCTTACTTGCCGCCCTTTTGCTCCACCCGGAGCATTCGGTAGCCCACGCCGATATGGGTTTGGATAAAGGCGGGGGAGTCCGGCCCCTGCTCCAGCTTTTTGCGGAGCGTGGCCATGAACACCCGCAGGGACGCAATGTCGTTTTCCCAGCTGCTGCCCCAGATATTCTGGGTGATGAAGGTGTGGGTCAGTACCTTGCCCACGTTGCGGGAGAGCAGGCACAAAAGCTTATACTCGATGGGGGTCAGATGCAGCTCCTTGCCGCTTAAATAGGCGCAGCCGGCGGCATAGTCCACTGTCAGGTTCCCGTTGGTGAAGACGGAGCCCGCCTCCGCCGGGCTGGCCTGCATGGCGGCCAGCCGCCGCTGGGTCACCCGCAGCCGGGCCAGCAGCTCCTCCACGGAAAAGGGCTTGGTGAGGTAGTCGTCTGCCCCGGCGTCCAGGGCGTCAATCTTATCGGTGTCCTCGCTGCGGGCGCTGATGACGAT